>DAIOVT010000057.1:0-13019 GCA_036758885.1 Kineosporiaceae bacterium | reverse complement strand
TCGGCTCGTCGACCGGTGGCCCGGACGCCCTGGCCAAGGTGCTCTCGGCGTTGCCGGCGATGCTGCCGGTGCCGATCCTGGTGGTCCAGCACATGCCGCCGCTGTTCACCCGGCTACTGGCCGAGCGGCTGAACGCCGTCTGCGCCTTCCCGGTCCACGAGGCCGAGGACGGCATGGAAGTTGTTGCGGGACAGATGTATCTGGCCGCCGGTGGCAAGCACATGGAGGTGCTCTCCCGCGGGGGCCGGGTCAGCCTGTCGCTGACCGAGGCCCCGCCGGAGAACTTCTGCCGCCCCGCGGTCGACGTCACCTTCCGCACGGCGCTGGCTGCCTACGGCAACGCGCTGCTGTCGGTCGTGCTGACCGGTATGGGCCGGGACGGCGAACAGGGCTGCCGGCAGATCCACGCCGCCGGTGGCACGGTCTTCGCCCAGGACGAGGCCACGTCGGTGGTCTGGGGCATGCCCGGTGCGGTGACCAACGCGGGTGTTGCCGACAAGGTGCTGCCGTTGGAGTCGGTGGCCGGGGAGATCTCCGCGGCGCTCTCGCGCACCCCGATGCCGATGCCGACGGGTATGCCTGCGACGGGTGTGCCTGCGGCGAGTGCTCCCACGACGACGATGCCCCTGAGCGGTTCGCGATGAGCATCTCGGCGGCGGACTTCACCTTTGTCACGCAGATGATCAAGCAGCGCAGCTCGATCGACCTGAAGGCGGGCAAGGAGTATCTGGTCGAGAGCCGGCTGACTCCGCTCGCCCGGCAGCGCGGCGAAGATCTCAACGCGCTGATCGGTGCCCTGCGCCGGGGCGACGAGTCGTTGCGGGAGAGCGTGGTCGACGCGCTCACCACCAACGAGACGTCGTTCTTCCGCGACCACAAACCGTTCCAGGCGTTCAGCAAACACGTGCTTCCCGAGGTCGCCAAGCAGGCCCGCAACAAGCAGCTGAACCTCTGGTCGGCGGCGTGCTCCAGCGGCCAGGAGGCCTACTCGCTGGCGATCATGCTGCACGAGTGGTCGCTGACCAATCCGGGCTGGACGATCCGGATCCTGGGCACCGACATCTCCGAGACGATGGTCAACCGGTCCCGGGCCGGCACCTACTCGCAGATCGAGGTCGGCCGCGGGATGCCGGCCGCCCAGCTGGTGAAGTACTTCGTGCAGAACGGCCGGGAATGGACGATCAAGCCGCACCTGCGCGAGATGTGCCGGTTCGAGCGGGCCAACCTCGCCGCGCTGCCGCCCTCGGGCCTGCAGCACGACGTGGTCTTCCTGCGCAACGTGCTCATCTACTTCGACATGGACACCAAGCACCGTGTGCTCGGCCATGTGCGAAAGGTGTTGCGTCCCGGAGGTTTCCTCGTGCTCGGCGGAGCCGAGTCGACCATTTCCATGGACGGCGCCTTCCAGCGGATGGAGCTGGAACAGGCCACCGTCTTTCGTCTCGCCGGAGGAATGACATGAGTGAGGAACACTCGATGCTCGAGGAGTTCGAGCAGGCCGGGGAAGACCTCCAGATGCTGCTGCTCGAGGTTCTCGGGTCGCTGCTGGACGTCGACGAGGTCGCGCCGTCGTGGCAGGAGTCGATGATCACCGGTCCGGCGATGGTCTCGCGGCTGGCGATCCACGAGACCGAGGACGACTCCTACATGCTGGTCGAGATCCAGGCCGGCACCCAGGTCGTGCGGCTGATCGCGGGGGCGATGCTGCGCGTCGTCCAACTCAGCCCGGAGGATCTGCTCGACGTGGTCGCCGAACTCGGCAACATCTTGGCCGGCAACGTGAAGTCACTGATCCGCAACTCCTGCCGGTTGTCGCTGCCGATGGCCAGCGCCGTCGACCAGGTCGACCCCAAGCCGGGTCAGGAGGTGCGCATCGGTGCCAGCGTGCTCGGCGAGCCGGTGCACCTCGTGGTGCGTCCGGCGCGGCCCGAAGAACTCGAACACATCGCCTGGCCAGGTGTCGAAGACGCCTCCGGCGCAACCGAACACGACGAGATGATGGAGGCGACACGATGAAGATCCTGGTCACCGATGACAGCAAGGCGATGCGGATGATCGTGATCCGCACCCTGCGTCAGGCCGGTTACTCCGGGCACGACATTCTCGAGGCCGAGGACGGCGCCGTGGCGCTGAAGATGATCCAGTCCGAGGGCATCGACCTGGTGCTCTCCGACTGGAACATGCCGAACATGACCGGTATCGAACTGCTTCGTGCGCTGCGCGGCTCGGGCAACGACATCCCGTTCTGCTTCGTCACCTCCGAGGGCTCGGAGGAGATGCGGACGACGGCCACCGCCTCCGGCGCGCTGGGCCTGATCGCCAAGCCGTTCACCGCCGAGGAGTTCGGCGAGATGCTCGGATCGGTGGTCTCGGCATGAACGTCGCGACCTCCTCCCCGCTGCCCAGCCGGCTCGCCGTCCGCAATCTGCTCGAGGGTCTGGTCGGTCGCGACGTGACCGTCAACGACGGCAACCCGTTGTCGGCCGACGGGAACGTCGTCGCCGTGTACGTCACCGACGCCATGGTCCTGTCCGCGGTGGCCGTCGTCGACATCGCTGCGGGCGCCCGCCTCGGTGGTGCGCTGGCGATGCTGCCCAAGGGGGGCATCGACGACGCGATCGCCGACAAGGACATGTTCCCGACCCTGCGGGAGTGCTGCTACGAGATCCTCAACGTGCTCTCGGCGGTGTTCAACGTTCCGGGTGCGCCGCACGTCAAGCTCGACCGGATGATCGCCCCGGGCGAGGCCTGTCCCGCCGACGTCGCGGCCCTGGCCGCGACGATGGGCAACCGCGAGGATCTCACGGTCGACGTCGCCGGCTACGGGCCGGGGATCCTGTCGATCGTCTGCCGCTGAACAGATCGAGGACAACCCAGTCATGGTCGAGGACAATCCCGGTGTCGCGGTGACGGTCACCGAGATTCCGTTGCTGCCCGGTCCGCGGGCGAGGATGTCCACCGACCTGGTGCGCCGCAATTTCGTTGCGCGCCAGTCAGTTCACGACGCCTCGAACGATGTCGTGGCCTACAAGCTCTGTTTCCGCGATCTGTCGGGCGAGAGCGACGGCGAGTTCGACCACGACCGGAGCGGGGGCTTCGCCGAGGCGGGCACCTCGCAGATGATCGCCTCCACCTTCGCGGCGTTCGACGTGCGCTCGATCGCCGGTGGCCGGCCGGTGTTCGTCAACTTCACCCGTGCCTTCGTCACCGGTGTCATATCGATCCCGATCGGTCCCGATCTGGTGGTGATCGAGATCGGCGAGGACGTCGTACCCGACCACGAACTGGTGCTCGGGCTGCGCAGTCTCGGTGAGGCCGGATACCGGATCGCGCTGAACGGGTACCGCGGCGACGTCGGCCATGCGGTGCTGCTCGACCTGGCCGACTTCGTCAGCATCGACGTCTCTTCGGTGCCGGCCGGAATGCTGCCGATGCTGGTCTCCTCCTCGCGCGAGTGCGGAGCCACCCTGATCGCCACCGGTATCGAGGACGAAGCAGCTCTGACCCGTTGCCAGGAACTGGGTTTCGAGCTGTTCCAGGGCGCCCATCTGCAGCGTCCCAGTGTGCTCGAGGGGCGCACACTGTCGCCGCTGCAGATGGTCTGCGTCCGACTGCTCGGTCTGCTCAGCGACGACAACAGCCCGATGGAACAGATCGAGCGGTTGGTCGGCACCGACCCGGGGCTGACCATGCGGTTGCTGCGCAGCGCCAACTCGGCGAGCTCCGGGGTGAAACACGAGATCCGCTCGCTGCGCCAGGCGATCGTGTTGCTCGGCCCTCGGCAGATCCGCTCGTGGGTCGGCCTGACCATGCTCGAGGGCGGCGCCGTCCGAAACCGGATCGACGATCTGTGGAACGTGCTGACCCGCGCCAACGCCTGCCAGCGTCTGGTGCGCGACGAACGGGATCTCGCCTACACGATCGGCATGCTCTCCGGCTGCGCCGACCTGCTCGGGGTCGAGCTCGGCGAGGTGGCCAGCGACGCCGGTATCGGCCCGGCGACCCGGGCCGCGCTGGTCGAGAAGGTCGGTCCTGCAGGCCGGGCGCTGGCCGCGGTGCTCGCGCACGAGGCGGGTGATCTCGACGGGATCAGCGCCACCGGCCTGATGCCCTACGAGGTCTCCCGGGCCTACCTGGAATCGCTCAGCGAGGCGTTGCAGGTGGTCAACGCGCTCGCCGAGGACTGAGTCCGGCCCGAGCGTACGGGCCGGTCTCGCTCACGACCTCAGTCGGTGAGCGGTACCCGTCTGCCGTTGAGCTCGCCCGGTGGGCGATCCCACAGTCCCGCGATCACCTGGGCCAGGTCGGCGACATCGGTGAAGCCGGCGAACTTCGCCTCCGGCTTGGCGGCGCGCATCGCGTCGTCCACCAATGCCTTGACCACAAGAATCGTTGCGGCCGCGGGCAGTTCGCCGGACGGCGCCACCTGGGCGAACGAGTCGGCCAGTGCGAGGGTCCAGGCCTCGGCGGCCGCCTTCGCCGCGGCGTAGGCCGCGTTGCCGGCGGTGGGTTGCTGCGCGGCCGCGGCGCTGACGATCACGAAACGACCTCTGCCGCTGCGGATCAGCGCCTCCTGGGCGGCCAGCGAGGTGTGCTGCAGAGTGCGGATCAGCAACCGCTCCAGGGTGTTCCAGTCATCGAGCGCGGTGTCGCTGAGCCCTTTCCCGCCCCGCCAGCCGCCGACCAGATGCACCATGCCGTCGAGCCGGCCGTGATCGGTCTCGATCTGCTGAACCCAGCGACGGGCCGCCGATGCGTCCAGCAGGTCGACCACGTACGGCGCGACTTCGCCTGCGCCGCTTGCTGTTCCGGATGCGTCCGGGCCGGTCTGCTCGATGCCGGCCAGGGCCAGGGCCAGCCGGGCCTCGTCGCTGTCGGCGGCAGCCACGACCGCCCCGGTCCGGGAGAGCGCGGCGACCGCGGCCCGGCCGGCCGGACCCCCGGCTCCGGCGACCGCGACCACCCGTTTCGCCGGCGTGCTCACGCGGCGTCCACCGAGGTCGCCAGGCCGTCGATCGGTGCCGAGCGCACGCCGCCGGTGTCCCCTACGGCGGTGATGCCCTTGGTGCCGGCGATCACGTCACGCAGTTTCTTGCCGAGTGCCTCGAAGAACATGCTGAGCGGAAACTCGTCGGGCAGTACCTCGTTGACCAGTCTGCCCGGGGGCAGGGTGAGGTCGAGCGCCTCCGGTCCCTTCGCCCAGCGCGACCCGGGGTGCGGTGAGAGGTAGCGCGAGACCAGCTCGTACCCGGCGAACCAGTGCACCAGCTTGGGCCGGTCGATGCCGTCGCGGTAGAGCGTCTCGATCTCGGCGCAGAGCTGCCCGGTGACCCGGCGGGCCGCCTCCCAGTCGATGCGCAGGGTGTTGTCGGTCCAGCGCACCGCGTCGTGCTTGTGCAGGTAGGCGAACAGCAGTTGGCCGCCGAGGCCGTCGTAGTTGCGCACCCGGTCACCGGTCAGGGGGAAGCGGAACATCCGGTCGAGCAGCACCGCGTACTGGACGTCGCGGCCCTGGGGCACGCCGTCGGCCTCCAGCTGCACGGCGGCCTGGAAGGCGGTCAGGTCGCAGCGCAGTTCTTCGAGGCCGTACATCCAGAACGGCTGACGTTGCTTGATCATGAACGGGTCGAAGGGCAGGTCGCCGTGGCTGTGCGTGCGGTCGTGCACCAGGTCCCAGAGCACGAACGCCTCCTGGCAGCGGCCCTGGTCGGTGAGCAGCCCGGCGACGTCATCGGGCAGGTGCATGCCGAGCAGATCGATGGCCGCGGTGCTCACCCGGCGGAACCGGGCCGCCTCGCGGTCGCAGAAGATCGCACCCCAGCTGAACCTCGGCGGCGCCTCGCGCACCGCGACCGTCTCGGGGAAGAGCACCGCCGAGTTGGTGTCGTAACCGGCGGTGAAGTCCTCGAAGGTGATGCCGCAGAAGAGTGGGTTGTCGAACCTGGACGCTTCCAGCTCGGCGAGCCACTCGGGCCAGACCATGCGCACCACGAGCGCCTCGAGATTGCGGTTCGGGTTGCCGTTCTGCGTGTACATCGGGAAGACCACCAGATGCTGGCGGCCGTTCTCGCGATCTCGTGCGGGGGCGAACGCCAGCAGTGAGTCGAGAAAATCGGGGACGCCGAAACCCGTTGCCGCCCAACGGTCCAGATCGCCGGCCAGCGCCTCGTGGTAGGCGGCGTCATGGGGCAGCAACGGTGACAGGGCCCGGACGGCGTCGACGATCGCGGTGACGTCGGCCCGCAGGCTCTCGACGTCGGGGGTGTCGACGGCGTCCGTCACGATCGACCCGTCGGCCTGCTGCACCGAGCGGATCCGCTCGACGGCCGACCGCAGCTGCGTCCAGGCCGGATGGGCCACGACGGGCCGTGCCGTGTCGTGCATCACTGTGTTGTCGTACAGCTTCGTCATTTCACCCCTCCGCCGGAAAATCTGTTGCCAGATCGGCAGGTTAGCTCAGAATCTGCGGTCCGAAAACGCCCCAGAGGATGAACCTCTGCTGACCTGCCACAACCCCCGTGATCATGCAGAAGTGCACGGCGCTGGAGGTCTGCCAGTGCGTGTGGCACCGCCAAGCCCCGGCGTGATCATGCAGAAGTGCACGGTGTTGCAGGTCTGCCCGTGCGTGTGGCACCACCAAACCTCGGCGTGATCATGCAGAAGTGCACGGCTTCGGGTGGTCACCGCGCCATCCGCCAGTCCGTGATCATGCAGAAGTGCACGGGTCGGCGTCTCGAGCAGTTCTGCATGATCACGACCGGGTTGGGGGTGGAGCCCCTGGGGGACTGCGGTTCTGCATGACCACGCTCTGGTGTGCGTGTGGTTCTGCATGATCACGCCCGGGTTGGGGTGGAGCCTGCGGGTGTGCGTGCGGTTCTGCATGATCACGCCGGGGTTTGGTGGCGGTCCTTGGGTGGGTGGGAGCGCCACGGGCTCGAGCGGTTCTGCATGATCACGCCGGGGATTGGTGGCGGTCCTCAGGTGGGTGGGAGAGCTGCGGCTCGGTGCAGTTCTGCATGATCACGGGTCCGCCTGATCATGGGGTGGGTCAGAGCAGGGTGTCGAGCAGGATCCGGGCGCCGATCAGGAGCAGTACCACGCCGCCGGCCAGGGTGGCCCAGGAGCCGAGGCGTTGACCGACCTTGGAGCCGATCATCACGGCGGCCAGCGAGAACACGAAGGTGATCACGCCGATGGCGGCGACGGCGGGCAGCACGGCGACCTTGAGCACGCTGAAGGTCACGCCGACCGCGAAGGCGTCGATCGAGGTGGCGATCGCCAGGGGCAGCACCGCGGTGACGGTGACGGTGCGCAGGGCGACACTGCCGGCCGAGTCGGGCTCGGACGCGGGCTCGTCGTCGTCCTCGAAGAAGTCCTTGATCATTTTTCCGCCGATCAGGGCGAGCAGACCGAAGGCGATCCAGGGAGCAGAGGTGGTGACGGCGTCGGCGAACCAGGAGGAGAGCAGCCAGCCGAGCAACGGCATCGCGGCCTGGAAGAGGCCGAACGCACCGGCCAGCAGCAGCGCATCGCCCCAGTGCGGACGGCGCATCGCCATGCCCCGGGCGAGGGAGACGGCGACGGCGTCCATCGCCAGGGCGATCGACAGGAGAAGCAGTTCCAGCGTGGTCATGTGAGCGGGGGAACCTTCCTCGGCGTGGCCGAGGCGGTTGCACGAGAGCCCCGACCAACTACGACAGTTGGTCGAAGGTCTCGTCCACCGCTCGCCCGGAATCATCCGGTGCGGGCGGCGAGATGGCCGGGCGCTTCCGCAGAAGCGCCAGTATGTCGACCATCCCTACAGTCCGATGGACTGCCGGGCTACTCCCCTTCGCAGAAGCAATGGTAGCCGCCGATCACCGGGGCCGGTCAACGTCGCGGCGATGAGGCACGCCTCACGCCGGGTCGACCGGCCCGCTCTCGATCTCGCTGTCGAGCGCCGCGATCAGCCGGGGACGCAGATTCGCGGCGGGCACGATCTCGTCGACCGAGCCGACCTCGACGGCGCGCTCCACCGAGTGCACCGAGTCGAACTCGGCGGCCACCTGGCGCAGCTTCTCGGCCCGGACGGCGGTGCGCAGTTCGTCGAGCTCGCTGCGTTGCTGCGCCCGCTCGACCTCGTCGGCGCTCTCGAGGAACTTCTCCAGTGCCCGCACCCGGGGGTCGGCCGAGGTGCGCGCGTCGACCTCGGCGGTGAAGACCACGCCGGCGGCCGGAGCGCCACCGATCACCGAGGCGAACGATCCCTCGACGGCCAGCACCTGCATGCGGTCGTTGAGGGTCTTGGAGAACACCACGAACGCGCCGCCGTGATAGCGCGAGACCACGCAGAACACGATCGGTCCGTCGAAGTTGACCACCGCCCGGCCGATCTCGGCGCCGAACTCCAACTGGTTGCGGCGCATCGATTCCGGAGATCCGTCGAACCCGGAGAGGTTGGCCAGCACCACCAGTGGACGGTTGCCGCTGGCCGCGTTGATCGCCCGGGCCACCTTCTTCGAGGACTGCGGGAACAGCGTGCCCGCCGTCCAGAGATCCGGTCCGTCGGTGGGCGGAAAGCCCTTGCGCGGCACCGCTCGTGACTCGATACCGATCAGCGTGATCGGGTAGCCGCCGAGGTGGGCGTCGAAGACCACCGCGGTGTCGGCGTCCGCCATCGCCGCCCAGCGCTCCAGCGGAGCCCGGTCGGAGTCGGCGACGGCGCGCATCACCGAACGGATGTCGAAGGGCCGCTTGCGCTCGGGATTCGTTCGCGCAGAGAAGATCTCGCCGATCGTGGTGAACTCGGCGGCGGCCGGGTCGCTCGAGGTGTGCGGGCTGGTGCGGACGTCGCGGTCGAACGGGTCCTTGGTCTGCTGCCGGGTCACCAGGGTGGTGCCGGGAGCGCGGTAGGTGTGCTCGTAGTGCGCGAACAGCACGTCCACCGCGCCGGCCAGATCGACGGCCCAGTACTGGGCCTGTCCGTTCGGGCCCATCACCCGGTCGTAGCCACCGATGCCGAAGTTGTCCTCGGCGCTGACCCCGCCGGAGTAGTCGAGCGAGGTCTTGCCGGTCAGCACCATGGCGCTCTCGGGGGTCATCACCAGGATTCCCTTGGTGTGCATGAGCATCGTCGCCTCGGCGTTCCAGTACGGCTGGGCGCCGACGTTGATACCGGTGACCACGATGTTGATCTCACCGCCGGCCTGGGTGAACTCGATGATCCGGCGCAGGGCGCGGGCCACCCAGTCCATGTTCTCGGTGCCCGACGTCATCGAGATCCGGGCGCCGGCGGAGAGCGCGAACCACTCCACCGGTACGTCCAGGCGCTCGGCCAGGTCGAGGGCCGCGACGACCCGGGCGCACTCGGCCTCGGCCAGCGCGCCGAGCGACTTGGTCGGGTCGCCGAGCAGCACCACCCGGCGCATGCCGCCTGAGGTGCCACTGCCTGAGGTGCCACTGCCTGACGTGCCACTGCCGGACGCCGCACCGCCGGATGCGTCGATGTCGAACTTCTCGGTGTTGGCCGTGGCCACACCGACCACCATGCCGGCCGTGTTGCCACCCGGATCACGTTGCACCGCAACGAGTTCACCGGCCGCGTTCAGGTCGTACTCGGTGAACGAACCGCCGCCGCGGGACAGCAGTGGGATCACCTCGTAGGGGTAGATCGCACCACGCCGCCGCGATCGCAACACCTTCTGCGCGTAGTCGTCCAGTGGCTTGAGTCGCTCGGCGGTCGGCCCGCTGACGGTCACCTCGACACCCGAACCGGGCTGGTAGAAGAACCGCGCCTCGACCGACTGCACGTCGCCGTTGCGGCGGGCGACCCGGCCCTGGGCGATCACCTCTTCGATGCCGGCGCCGACCGTGAGCGGTGCGATCGTGCCGCGCAGCGCGGTGAGCTGCTCGACCTCGGTGGTGATCACCGGCCAGATCTGCAGCCAGACGTGGTTCATGTCGAGCGCCACGCGCCGTCCGCCGGTGGACTCGGCCCGGGCCCGGCGGATCGCCTCGAGACAGTTCGCCACTGCCCGTTCCGCTTCCGGCAGAGCGGATATCCGGCCGTCGGCGTCGCGCACCGGGTTGAGTTCGCGCACCTGTGCCATCGCCACCAGGCGCACGTCGGCCTCGTTGTCGGGGGCGACACAGCGGTAGAGCAACACGTCGGTCGGGGAGGGCAGCCGGGTCACCCGGAAGTCACGCAACCGCCAGAGGTTGAGGCGCCGTCCGACCATCGGGTGCAGACCGCGGACCAGCACGTCCTCGTAGAGCGGCAGGTCCTGGGTCATCGCGAGTTCCAGCCCGGCCTCGCTGAGATGGTCCGAGGCGGCCTGCGCGGTCGGGCCGGTCGCGGTCTCCGGAACCGGTGCGCCCTCGCGGTAGGGACGCAACGTGAAGGTGCGCACGGCATCGGCGCCGCGGCACACCCCGACCGCGATCCGGCGCATGTTGGTCAGCAACGGCAGGTCCGAGAACGTATGCAGCAGAACCGAAACCGCGGCGTCCTCCGCCTCCGGGGCGCTGGGCCAGTCGAGGTAGAGGTCGATCACCGACTCCGAGCCGGCCGGGGTGGCGGCGAGCTCGGCGGCGATCAGTTCGACCGCCTCGCTGCCCGCGATCAGTTCGTCGGCGCGGGCCACGGTGCTGATCAGGTGGGTCGGCCGGCCGTCGAGGGTGTAGTCGGCGGTGACCACCGGCCGGTCACCGGCCCAGCGCCGCACCAGGTTGTGCAGGGTGTGCTCGCGGTAGTGCCGGCGGGCGAGCACGTCGATCATCGGTGCGGTGCTGCGCAGGCCGGCCGGGTGATCGCTGTCGGCGGCCGGCTCCGGAGCTGCGCCGGCGGTCCGGTCGCCGCGGTGCAGACGCTCGGCGAGCAGCCGGACCAGTGGCTCGGGGATCGCGGTCAGCTCGGCCACCCGGGCCTCGTAGTCCTCGGCGTCGGGGTGCTCGTCGAGATAGGAGAGCTGTTCGCGCGCAGCGGCATAGACCGACTCGCGGGCGCCGTCCGCGGGGGGCGCCTCGAACCAGCGGTGCCGGACGCTCCGGGCGAGCTCGCCGATACTCGGGTAGCGCAACTGGCTGGCCCGCACCAGTTGGTCGAGGACGTCGCGGGCGCGCTGCCCGAGCACGTCCTGCGGCGCCGTCGCGGTCAGCCAGGGCTGCATCAGCGCGCCGACCGCCGAGGTGAGCAGGTGCAGGTGCTGCTGGGCCAGGAAGATCCGGAACATCGCCTCCTCGAGCTCGGGGGTCCGCTCGAGCGAGGTGACGTCGTAGTGCCGCAGCATGCGGGAGAGCCGCTGCCGTACGTGTTCGGGCAGCCGGGCCCGGTCGGCGTCCAGCGACTGCAGGTAGGTGTGCAGGTACTCGCGCGGGCTGTGGACCTGCTCGTCGGCGAAGTCCTGGTCGGCGTCGCCGAACTGCGGGCGGTTGCGGGTCAGCTCGCCGATGTTCGCGAACACCTCGAGCACGTCGAGTTCGGCCTCGGTCAGTGAGCCGGTCAGCGCGGTGCCCGAGGACGCCAGCAGACCGCTGCGCAGATTGGCGTACTCGGCGACCAGGCGGCGGGCATGTTCGGGAGCCAGGTCGAAACCGAGCAGCAGGTTGCGCAGGTCGGTGAGCGCGCTCAGCGCGCGCTCCAGATCGGAACCCGGCACCGTGCTCTCGGGCAGTTCGATGCCGGGGTCGATGTCGTCGATGCCGGTCTGCGGTCCCTCGGACGTCTCGTCGTCGCGGCCCTCGTCCAGGTCGAGCACCAGCAGCACCTCGCCGGCGCCGACCTGGTCGCCGACGGTGACCAGCACCTCGCGCACCCGTCCCGCGGACGGCGCGACCAGCACGGTCTCCATCTTCATGCTCTCCAGGACGGCGACCGGCGCGCCGGCCTCGACGTCCTGGCCCGGGTTCAGCGGCAGCGAGACCACCAGCGCGGGAGCGGGGGAGCGGACGGCGCCGCCGGAGTCCTGGGCGATCCGGTGGATCACCGAGTCGACCTCGACGACGTGGCTGGCCGCGTGCGTCGCGGTGAGCACCCGGTGCGCCACGCCCTCGACCACGAGCCGCTCGAAGGCGCCCAGCCGGGTGCGGCTGACCTGCACGCTCTCGCCGTCGACGCCGACCCGGTAGTCGGCCGGACCGACCCGGGCCACGCCGACCGAGTAGCTGCCGCCGCGCAGACCGAACTGGTACTCGCGGCCGACCTCGTGCTTGGCCTGCGGCCGGCCGCCGTGCGCGGTGGCCAGGAACCGGCGGCTCTCCTCCCACTCGCTGGCCGCGTAGGCGTCGATACCCGCGGCGACCAGGGCGATGCCCGCGTGCCGGCGGTTGACCAGCGCACCCCGGGTGCGTTCGCGGTCGATCCAGCCGGTGTCGGCCCATTCCGGCGAGCCCTCGAGCACCTCGCTCTGTTCGAGCAGACCGAGGATGAACGACTTGTTCGTGGTGCCGCCCTCGATCACCACGGTGGTGTCCTCGAGCGCGCGGCGCAGCCGGGCCAGCGCCTGGTCGCGGTCCTCGCCGTAGGCGATCACCTTGGCGATCATCGAGTCGAAGTCGGGCGGGATGACGTCGCCCTGGGCGACGCCGGTGTCGATCCGGACGCCGGGGCCGGTGGGGAAGCGGAGCAGCGCGATCCGGCCCGGTCCGGGCGCGAAGTCGGCGTCCGGGTCCTCGGCGTTGAGCCGCGCCTCGACGGCGTGTCCGTGCTCGGCCGGCGGGGCGCCGTCCGCACCGATCTCGGCGAGGGTGCCGCCCGCGGCCACATGCAGTTGCAGCGCCACCAGATCGGTGCCGGTGGTCAGCTCGGTGACCGGGTGCTCGACCTGCAACCGGGTGTTCACCTCGAGGAAGGCGAAGGTCTTCTCCGCAGGGGAGTAGAGGAACTCGGCGGTGGCCGCGCCGGCGTAGTCGACGGCGCGCAGCAACCGGGCCGCGGACTGCTTGAGCAGGTCGATCTGCGAAGCGTCCAGCAGGACGCACGCCGATTCCTCGATCACCTTCTGGTGGCGGCGCTGCACCGAGCAGTCCCGCACGCCGAGCGG
>DAIOVT010000056.1:0-13264 GCA_036758885.1 Kineosporiaceae bacterium | reverse complement strand
GATCATGCAGAAGTGCCCTCGCACACCGCCGTGATCATGCAGAACTGCGCGGTCACGCGGGGTGGGTCGTGCGGCGCGGCCCGTTGGGCGCGACGGTGCGGGAGATCGTGGGCGCAGGCTGACACTCTGAAACACCGTGTCCCGCAAGGGCGCACGCTCAGTGGGGCGCCTCTGGGGCGCCGTCCGGGGTTGTGATGCCGGCAGCGGCGAGGTTCTGCGCCGCCTGGCTCGCCGGGTCCCAGGGCTTGGCCGCGGTGAGCACGACCCGCGCGTTCTCCGGGGTGATCAGCTCGAGGTCGCGGGTGTTCCACGGGGTGTCCCGGGGGCCGGTGACCGAGTCCGGTCGCAGCCCTCGGCAACGCTGGGCGAGCGATTCGATCTCACTCAGCACGCAGGCGAAACTGACACTCATCCCCGGTGGTTCCGTGGCGCTCTCGCCCGGCACGAGCAGTACGTCCTGGAACGTCCAGCGGCGCAGGTGCACCAACCTGCCGGGAATGCTGAACAGCTCGAAGAACCCGATCCCCCGGATCCAGAAATCTGTCGATGCGTCCAGGTCGCTGGTCGGGATCGTCACGAACGCAGGCATGCCGTAGATGCCGCGAAACGGTTCCGGGGCAACCGCATCCGGGCCGGGCGGGGGTACCGGACTGACCTCGAACGCGTTGTAGTAGTCGCTCATGCCGTTCACTCTGTGCCCTCATCCGACGTGAGGGTCAAGCGATCCTCGACGCTATTGCCGCTTGAACGCCGCCCGCTCACGCCGACGCGGCGAGGGACCCGTCGGGACCCTCGATGACGAACCCCCGGTAGTCGTCGTCCGCGATCTCGTCGCAGAAGTCGCGGTAGACGTCGAGCCCGCCGGTGTAGACGAGGAACTTGTAGGCCTTCCCCTCGATGTTGGTACCGCGGTACCAGGACTTCGCGTGCAGATAGAGGGTGCTCTGGACGGCCTCGTCGACCTGCGCGTTCCACCAGTCTTCCGACTCGGGGAGCGGTTCGATCGACACCAGGTCGTTGCGGCGCAGATAGTCGAGGCAGCCCACGATCCACTCGACGTGCTGCTCGATGGAGGCGAACATGTTGGCGGTGACCGACGGGCTCTGCGGCCCCGTCACGGTGAACAGATTCGGAAACCCTGCGGTCGCGATCCCGAGGTAGGTGTGCGCACCGCCCGCCCAGGAGTCCTTCAGGGTCTGGCCGCCTCGGCCCTGGATGTCGATGCGCGTCAGCGGCCCGGTCACACTGTCGTACCCGGTGGCGTAGATGATGACGTCGACCGGGTAGGTGCCGGCGCTCGTCCGGATGCCCTCCGGCAGGATCTTCTCGATCGGCTCCTCGAGCAGGCTCACCAGCGACACGTGCGGCAGGTTGAACGTCGCGTAGTAGTTGGTATCGGTGATGATCCGCTTGGCGCCGATCGGATAGTCGGTGGGGGTGAGCTTTCGGACCATCTCCGGATCGTCGACGACGTCCTTGATCTTGTTGCGGACGAAGTCGGCCATCACCTCGTTGGCGTCCAGATCCGACCCGACGTCGACAAACGCGGTGAGGAAGAGGTTGCCGCCCAGCTTCCAGTTCTTCTCCATCATGACCGTGCGCTTGGGCTCGGGTGTCTCGAGGATGGCGTCCCCGGTGATGGGCAGGTTGATGCCCGCGAAGGAGTGGCGGGCGCTCTCGGCCAACTCCTGGTGGTTGCGTCGTGCGGCCAGGATCTCGTCCCGGTAGAGCGGACGGTTACGGGCTGGAATCGTGTACGCGGGGGTGCGCTGGAACACCGTGAGCGAGGCGGCCTGCTGTGCGACCTCGGGGATCAGTTGCACCGCGGAGGAGCCGACGCCGATGACGGCGACGTGCTTGCCGGTGAGGTCGACGCCGTCCGCGGGCCACGCACCCGGGTGGTAGATGTCTCCGGTGAAATCTGAGGCGCCCTCGAACGGTGGCAGGGCGACCGCGGACAGCGACCCCGACGCGGCGATGACAAAGCGCGCTGTCCGGCGAACGCCGTCGCTCGTGCCCACTTCCCAGTACCCGCCCTCCTCGTGGTAGATCGCCTGCTCGACCCGGGTCTGGAAGACGATGTCGCGGCGCAGGTCGAGACGGTCGGCGACGAACTCGGCGTACCTGAGGATCTCGGGCTGGGTCGAGTAGCGCTCGCTCCAGGTCCACTCCTCCACCAGTTCCTGACTGAAGGAGTACTGGTAGGCGAGGCTCTCGACATCGCATCGCGCGCCCGGGTACCGGTTCCAGAACCAGGTACCGCCCACGCTCGATCCGGTCTCGAAGGCGATCGCGGTGAACCCCTTCTCGCGCAGGGCATGCAGGGCGTAGAGCCCGCCGAAGCCGGCCCCGATGACGACGACGTCGATGTCGGTGTTGGTTCTCCCGGTCATTTCAGTTCCTCTCGTCGTTGACAGGGGTGATGGGGGAGATCGCGCGGCCGAGGGCGGCAATCAGGTCAGCGTTCTGCCGCCGGGACACCGCGGCGTCCGCGGCGATCCCGGATGAGCCGTGGAAGGTGCCTCCGTACAGGTGCAACTCGGTGGGCACGTTCGCCTGCGCGAGTCGGCGGGCGTACTCGATGCCTTCGTCGCGCAGCGGGTCGAACTGGGCGACGGTGACAAACGCAGGCGGAAGTCCACTCAGGTCTTCGCAGCGCGCCGGCGCTGCATAGGAGGGGACCTGCCCCTCCGCGTCGCCGAGATAGGCGCGCCAGCCCAACTTCGCGTTGCTCGTGTTCCAGAGCAGTCCGTCGCCGTAGTGCAGAGCGGATTCGGTGGCGACACGGTCATCGGTGACAGGGATGTCGAGCAGTTGGAAAACGATGCGCGGGCCGCCTGCGTCGCGCAGTCTCTGGGCGAGGCTCGCGGCGATCGCGGCGCCGGCGCTCTGCCCGCCGAGCGCGATGCGATCCGGGTCGAGCCCCAGCTCCGCGGCGTGCGCCACGACCCAGTGCAGTGCCGCCGCTGCGTCGTCCACCGGAGCAGGGAAGGTCGCCTCTGGCGAGAGTCGGTGCTGGACCGAGATCGTGATCGCTCCGGTGGCTCGCGCGGCGGCGTCCAAGAACGGCAGCGACTCGCGGGCGTCCCCGAGAACAAATCCGCCGCCGTGGAACCACAGCAGAGCGGGGCGGGTGGTGTTGGTGGGCGTGTTGTCCGGCCGGAGGATGAACAGGTCCACGGGCGGGTCGGCGTCGGCTCCCGAGGCGATCAGCTGGGTCAGTTCGACGCCGGGCTCAGGGGCGAACGGCGGCAGACTGGCCGTGGCTTGGGAGAGCAACTCCCTCGACGCCGCGATGTCGGTCAGGTCGATCGGGGGTGCATAGGCAGCCATGGCATCGACTTCGGGGTCATACGGGTAAGACATCATCGTCCTTCGCTCGCGCTCGCCGTGAAACAAGCGAGCCGATACCGCCGCGTCATCGCAGCGGATCATCCGCTATTGACACGGTAAATATTTGATAGACACAGCGTCAATAGTCTGGGGCGAGCTGCTTGTGTGTGCTCGTCGCGGAACTCGGGTAGGCCTTCCGGCCGATCGATATCGTGGAGATCGTGAACGAGAGGACGCCGCAGCCGGCGCGCCGCAGACGTGTGCAGGCATCTCATCGTGAGATGACGCGCTCGCTGCTTGCCGACGCCGCAGTGCGCGTGTTCGCGGAGCGCGGGTACGCGCGGGCGACGATCGACCAGATCGCGGCAGAGGCGGGCGCAAGCAGGGCCACGTTCTATCTGCACTTCCGCACCAAGGCCGACCTGTTGAAAGACCTTCTGGAGCGTGCGGAGGTGACGTTCACCGACCCCTACACCGGGTTGGCAGAGGCGCTCCGTGCCCAGGATCGGGAGTCCGTTCGCGAATGGATCCTCGACGCCATGCGGCGGTGGATCGGGGTCGAGGGCGTCATGCGTCCCGTCTATGAGGCGGCCAACGCGGACGCCGAGATCTATCGGGAGATCTTCCCGGACGACCTCCCGGGCATGGCGGCGATGTCCGAAGCTCTGTTGGACGCCGGCGTTGTTCCGGATGCCGAACGGGCCGAGGTCTACACGATCATCCTCTACTCGCCCCTGCTGCACCTGTTCCGCAAGCATCTGCGTGCCGAGCCGTTCGACCATGACCTGGCGGCCCGGTCGATCGCCGACGCGTGGGTGGATGTGGTCGCGGGCATCAATGGTCCGCGATAGTGCGCACTGGCGTCATCCACCGTTGTACGGGTTGGGCCCTGGCTCCGCGAGGTGACTACCACCCCGGTAAGTCATCAACCCCGGAGGCTTTGTGTGGAGCAGACGACGCAAAAAGCCTCCGGGTTCGCCTGGATCTGGTGGAAGCAGATGCCACGAATGTGGTGCTGGTCCTAGGCGGAGACAACGGGACCTAAACCCGTAACCCACTGCTCGCAAAGACCCTGCAAGCGATCATTAGACGGCGTCCTCGCAGGTCATGGGCTGTTAAGTGTTCGGCGTCGGTGGCCTGCACCAGAAGTGCTGCAGCACTTCCGTGTTGCGCCTCGGGTGCTTGAGGGCACTCGGTCGTCACGCAGACTCTTAGTCCTCGAACTCGCAGGCGCCGATTCGGGCAACTTTCGGGCTACTACCTCGGCTTGGCCCTTCCCCGAGATGTCGCAATCCGGTTACGTAGCGCCCCATTGGCTCGTTGGTGAACTACCTCCGCCGATGTTCGTCACAGATAAGTTGACCGGTCAATGTCACCTTGGCTGTAGCAGGCAGCGGGAATGGCTGTCCTGCCGCATCAACCACTTCATCGACACGATGTGCGCGGCCGATTCCCGGAAGGACGTGGAGTCCAGCGTTGGTGCATCCGGGCATTGAACAGAGCGTTACCACAGGCTTGATCATGGGTCTATGGTCGGGCTAGGCGACCAGATTGTAGGGAATGCACGCCGAAAGTCTTGCAGTTCATTCTTCGCTCAGCCCTCGTATCACGCAGCGCTCGGGACCTGGCTGCAGGAGAATGCGCAAACGGTGCGGCATGTGGTCCCGAAGTTGCGAGAGCGTCCGGTTCGCCCCGATTCACGTTGATAGATGCAGATCCACTTTCGAAGGAGTTAGGGTTGAAGATCATCTAAGCTTGTGTGTCGCTTCAATTTGTCAGGCAGACTAGGGGTAGGTGCTGATCATGATCCTTCGTGAGTACCTATATGTCGACTCGGCCGCCGTACGGGGACTTCTTGCGCAGCTGGATTCGGGCGTAGCCGAGTCGGAGACTGTGAGAACCACTTCAGGCAAGAAGTCGGGGGCCGGCATGAAGGGCATCTTGGAGCATGGGCGTGAATGGGGAGAAGTCGCCGAGATCACGAAGGGGTTCTCCGATGTGCTGTTCCCGAACCTTGAGAACGCGCTAGAGGTGCAGGGAGTTCTCAGTGATATTTCGGATGTGATTGGCGAGCCCGAGAGTTGGTCCCCCGGTCGGATGGAGGAGCTTCTGCCTCCGGGAAGGGTAGTTCGAGTAACGGCGCCCGGCTATTTGGTTGATGCACGGTTCTTGGCCTCCACTCTTGCAGGATTTGCAGCCGCTGTATCTGGGCTGTCCAAGGTTCAGCAAGGGGTAGATGGTGGATCGGTTTCCGATGGCGAGTCGCCTGCGGTCCCGCCCAAGGTAAAGCGAGCATCAAAGTCGAGTGCAACCTCTGCTGAGGGGGCAAAGTGGGAAGAAGAGAATCTTGAAGGCTCTATTCCTCTGAGTCGTTTGACTGTGGATAATTCTGACATTGTCAATGCCAGCTTCCTGCGCGGAATCGTTCAGCTTCAGCGAGGTCTCTTTGCGCCAGGTCTTCACCTGACATTGGCTCCCGAGGTTGAGAAATCGGGCACGATCTCGGTTCGGCTGCAAGAGGGAAAGCAGTACCTTGATACGGATCCAGATATTCTGTTCTCCAGATACGGCGTGGGGGCCCAGGATTGGACGGTAGTGGGAGCGATCGGATCTCACCCTTTGCCAAACCCGGATTTGTCAGAGAACAACTTTATGACAGGCGATGGAGTCGTGGATCGATCCCGATTCGGACGTTTCGTCAATCAGTTGGCGACTTTCCTGGGAAACCAGGGTCTCGCGGATCTACCGCAGGCCCCTGGGTTTTCGATTGTGCCGTGGGCCGTCTACCGCACGATCGGTCTTCCTCTCCAACATCCTCCGTCTGCAGTCAGGGAAGGCTGAGAAGGGCAAACAGTGCCGCGCGTGTTGGGCAGCGTCTGGGCCGGAGCGGAGCGGGAGGCCACAGGCGCGCCCGCGGCTCGCGTAGCGGGCCGCCTCTCGTGATTCTCTATGGGCAGATTCGGCAGAGCTGAGAGGCCCTGCGCGAGCATCGTCAGCGTCAGGCCGGCGGGGCCGAGAAGGCCGGTGAAGGTGTGGCACGACTCAGGGGCTGGTGGTCACCACCCGGTACGGCACCGTCGTCGACCCGAGGAACTTCCACCGAGCCTTCACCGAGCGGGCCCGCTCGGCCGGCGTCCGGGTGATCAGTGTGCGTTCCACCCGGCGCACCTGCGCCTCGCTGCTGGTTGCGCTGAACGTGCACTCGCGGGTGGCTATGCAGATTCTGCGGCACAGCCAGATCGCGGTGACCATGAACATCTACAGCGAGACATCGTCAGCCGACACCCGCGAGGCCCTGCGCCGGCTGGGCAGGCAGCTCGACACCGAGCCGGCCTGATGCGCCCAGCGAGAGATGGCTGTACTTCGCGGCTGTACCAGCGTGCACTTCTGCATGATCACCACGGAGAATGTGTCTCTGACCTGGGTGGAGACGAGGGGACTCGAACCCCTAACCCCCTGCTTGCAAAGCAGGTGCGCTACCAATTGCGCCACGCCCCCTGGACGCATCTGCGCCTCGGAGGCCCACCATGCTGCGGCAACAGACGTGGCAGGCTGATCCAGGGTAGGCCAGGAGCCCTGACCTCGCCAAAGCCGAATCTCGGACCACAACCATCGGAGAGCAACGATGATCTTCATCACCGCGAAGTTCCTGGTCAAGCCCGAGTACGCCGACGACTGGCCGCAGATCTCGGCCGGCTTCACCGAGGCGACCCGGGCCGAGCCGGGCTGCAAGTGGTTCGACTGGTCGCGCAGCGTCGAGAACCCGAACGAGTACGTGCTGGTCGAGGCCTTCGCCGACGATGCGGCCGCCGCGCACGTGAACTCCGACCACTTCCACCAGGCCCAGCGCGAGCTGCCGCCCTACCTGGCCCAGACCCCCAGGATCGTCAACTTCGCGGTGCCCCAGGACGACTGGTCCGAACTCGGTGAGCTCGCGGTCGAGTGAGACGGGTGCGATGAGTGAGGTCCGGTGAGAACGGCCGCGTAGCCTGACCCGGTGACCACTCTCGCTTCGCTGACCACCGCCGGACCGATCGTCATGGACGGCGCGATGGGCACGCTGTTGCAGGAGGCGGGCCTGGACGACGGCGGGTCGCCGGAGTTGTGGAACGTCGAGCATCCGGATCGGATCGTCGCGATCCACGCCGCCTACCTCGAGGCCGGCGCCCAGGTGATCACCACGAACACCTTCGGCGGCACCCGGCCCCGGCTGGCGATGCACGACCTGGCCGACCGGGTGATCGAACTGAACCGGGCCGCCGCGGAACTGGCGCGGCGTGCCGTCGCGGAGTTCGGCGCGCGAACCGGCCGGACGGCGCTGGTGGCGGGCGGTCTCGGACCGTCGGGTGAGCTGCTCGAACCGATGGGCGAGGCGACCCCCGAATCGCTGCACGACATCTTCGCCGAGCAGCTCACCGGCCTGGTCGAGGGCGGGATCGATCTGGTGCTGATCGAGACGATGAGCGACCTGGCCGAGGTGGAGGCCGCGGTCGTCGCCGCGGCCAAGGCCGCCCCGGGCCTGCCGGTCGTGGCCACGCTGTCGTTCGACACCAAGCTCCGCACGATGATGGGGGTCACTCCGGCGGCGGCCGTGAAACACCTTGCCGCCCTGGGGGTGACCGCCGTCGGGGCGAACTGCGGGCGTGGACCCGACGAAATGCGACAGATCGCCGAGCAACTCGTCGAGGCCCGTCCGAAAGGTCTGCTGATCGCGGCCCAGTCCAACGCCGGTCTGCCGGTCTTGCGCGGCGACGTCTTCGTCTACGACGCGCCGCCGGCCGAACTCGCCCGGCACGCACAGGACCTGCGCGATCTCGGCGTCGATCTGATCGGCGCCTGTTGTGGCTCGACCCCCGAGCACCTCGCGGCCATGTGGACGGCGCTCAACTGATTCAGTTCTGAATCTTTTCTGCCGCTGAGGGTTCAGGTTTCCCCGACGCCGACTCGATAACAGCCACATCGGGAAGTGGATCTTGGCCGGTTCCCGGGTCATCGAAATGTCCGGTGATGTCGAAGACGGGGAGCCATCGACATGACGACCATCCTTCCGCAGGCCGCCGACCAGGGCCGGGTGGCATCGAGCATCGGCGGCGTGCTGACCAGGCGCCGTCCGGGGTGGGCCACGAAACATCGTGTGGCAGCCATGGTGCTCACCCTCGGCCTGCCCGCTGCGGGTTCATGGCTGGGCGCTTTCGCCTCCTACACGGACAATGTCGCTGCGTCCTCGACGTTCACCTCCTCGGACGTGAAGATCAGGGCGAACGGCGCCGCCACCACCTACGCCTTCACCTCGCTCGGGGTCACCGGGCTGGTGCCGGGGGCGCCCGCGAAGTACGCCCTGCTGGAGATCAGCAACGCCGGCTCGGCACCGTTGACCTACACGATGTCCACCACGGCGACCGCCAACCAGTTGAGCACCGATCTACGCATCGGGGTCGTCCGGATCGCCGGATCCACCTGTGACGCCGCGGCTTTCACGGGCGGAACGAACGTCTACACCGAGGCGGCCGGGCTGGCCGCCGCGACGATCGCCGCCCGCCCGCTGGCCGGTGCCGCCGCGGAGAGCCTCTGCTTCAAGGTCGCCCTGCCGGTCTCCTCGACCAACGCCAGTGCCGGCCTGAACAGCACCGCGACCTTCACCTTCGCGGCGAGCAGCTGAGTTCGATGGACGGCGAGGCGCACCCCTGGCCGGCGCGGATTCGTCTGGCGCTGTTGACGATCGGCGCCGTCCTCGGGTTGTTCTGCCTCTTGGTGACGGCGGCCGCGGTCGCCACGCAGAGCAGTGTGATGATCGTGAAGTCGGGTTCGATGCAGCCCGCGCTGCCCATCGGCTCGGTGCTGCTGGCCCGGCCGGTACCCGCCGATTCGGTGCAAGCCGGCCGGATCATAGGGCTGCGCAAGGCCGACGGACGCATCGTCGTTCACCGGGTGCAGAGCATCGAGTCGGCGCAGGACGGCTCTCCGGTGCGGTCGATCGTGCTCAAGGGTGATGCCAATACCGTTGCCGATCAACCGGTCTCGACCGTGACGGCACTCGATCCGGTGGTCACGCTCGCCTGGTCCTGGCCCGGTCGCGTGGTCGGGGTGCTGCAGTCGCGCTGGGCCCAGTTCTGGATGGGTGTCGCCAGTGGCATGCTGGCCATGGCCGAGCTGATCCGGGTGCGCCGGGACGGCGATAACACCCGCTCGCCCGGCTTCGTCATGGCTGCTCCGCATCGCCGTTCACGGGTGCTGACGTCACGATCAGGCTGAGCGATGCTGCAGCGGACATCCGAAACCCGTTGTGTACCAAGGTGGCGGCTGATCGCTGCTGCACTGCTGCCGTTGGGTCTGGGCACCTCCGCATCGTGGACCGGGGCGTTCGCGACCTACACCAGCAGCGTCCAGGCGAGCGCCGCCTTCAACACCGGCACCATCGACCTCACCGCGAACGGCGCCCAGGGGCCGATCTACAACTGGACGTCGCTGACGCTCGGCAACGTCGGTCCCGGTCAGGCGAACTATGCCCTGCTGACCCTCGGCAACGCCGGCACCGCGGGCCTGACCTACACGATGAGTACCACGGCGACCGGTTCGACGGCGCTCGGCGCCGCGCTCACCGTCGGTGTCCGTGAGATTGCCTCAACCGGTTGCGACAGCGTGAGTTTCGGCACCGGATCCGTCGTCGTCCCGGACGGCACGGCGTTGAGCTCGGTGGTGATCGGGTCACGGCCGATCGCCCCCGCCGGGATCTCCCGGTTGTGCTTCAAGGTCACCCTGCCGGCATCGGCGCCGTCGTCCCTGCAGGGCGCTGCGGTGACGCCGTCCTTCGCCGTGGTGGCGTCCTCGTGACCGGGACGCCTCGCCGTCCCGGCAGACTCGCGCTGCTCGCGGTGATTCCGGCTCTGGCCGCGGTTCTCGGCGCCACCAGTGTCTCGGCCGGGGCGAGCTACACCGACGCGGTGACCCCGAGGGCGACGATCTCGACCAGAACGGTGCCGGCGCCCACCGGGCTGGGCTGCCCGGTGATCGGTCTCGGCTCGGCGTACGTCTACTGGACGGCGGTCCCCGGCGCCACCCGGTACGACATCTACGAGGGGTCGACCCTGATCGGATCGACCACCGGCACCGCGTTCGGGGCCGGTCTGCTGCTGGAGAACCGCACCTACACCGTCGTCACCAACATCGACGGCTGGCAGTCGCCGTTCACCAGCAGTGTCAAGGTGACGCTGATCCTGGTGCTGGTCAGCTGCGTGGCGACCGCCTGACCCGCGCCGTCCGGACCGGCGACAGATGTCAACATGGGTTGACAGATTGCGCGCTCGTCAATGATGGTTGACGCATGGCCGACCTCACCGCACTCGCCACCGCCGCCTCGGGGCCCGACGTCCGGGCCGGACTGCGTGCCGCTCTGGCGCTGCGCCGTCTGGCTGAACGACTCGAGGCCCTCCAGGTACACAACGCCCGTGACCAGGGCTGGTCCTGGCAGGAGATCGCCGAGGTGCTGCAGGTCAGCAAGCAGGCGGTGCACAAGAAGTACTCCGGTCCGACGACCCCCTGACCCGTTCTCGAGCCGGGCTTTCCGGCGGTTCGAAGGAGATGCACATGTTCGAGAGATTCCATGCCGACGCCCGCGCCGTGGTGATCGACGCCCAGCATCAGGCCGGTCTGCTGGGCCATGAACGGATCGGCACCGAGCACCTGTTGCTCGGTCTGCTGGCCGAGCCCGGCACCGCGCGCACGGTGCTCAACGACAACGGCCTCACGCTCGACTCCGTGCGCGCCGCGTTGAAGAACTCGGGTGAGGCGCCCCGCGGACGGCTGGCCAACGACGAGGACGCCGAGATCCTGCGCTCGATCGGAATCGATGTCGAGCAGATGGAGCAGCAGATCGAACGCTCTTTCGGGCCCGATGCGCTGAACCGCATCGCGGCGACCCCGCGGCGAAGTGGGTTGCGCCGGCTGTTCGGCCGCGCCGCCCCGGGGCACATCCCGTTCAGTGCCCCGGCCAAGAAGGTGCTCGAGCTCTCGCTTCGAGAGACGTTGCGCCGCAAGGAGAACGAGATCACCGGGGCGCACATCCTGCTCGGCCTGCTTCGCGAGCGTTCCGGTGCGGCGGCGGAGCTGATCGCGGCGAGCGGTCTGCGGCCCGAGGCCCTGCGTGAGGCCACCGAGGCAGCGATGGACCGCCGCGCTGCCTGAGTCTGCGGGCCCGACGGCCTACTGCGAGAAGCGGTTGGCGCCGTAGATCGCAGACACCACGGCCAGGATCAGCTGGATGGCGATCGATCCGAACCACAACGGGAAGGTCATGCCGAGCACGACCGCCAGAACCGCCGGCACCATGCCGGCGAGCAGGCCCGAATTGCGAGCGGACGCCGGGTCGGCGCCGTTGTTGCGTGCCCGGTTGGCCGCCAGCATCGAGGCGACCAGGCCGATCACGACCACGGCCACGCAGCCGATCACGCCGTTGATCAGCAACTCGGTGAGGCTGATCGGCGTGGTCATCGACAGGGTGAGCCGCCCGAGCAGGAACGCGTTGAGCACCCCGATCAGTACCCCGGTTCCGGCCCCGATCAGGATCGGGATCACTCGCTCCTGCACTCCTGAACCTCCTCGCCGCGGACGGGGCACCGGGTCGGGGTCCCGACCGGCATCACACCGTCCAGGACCCATCCTTCCTGGTGTCCGGCCACCAGGGCGAGCGCCAACATCGTTGCGGGCGGCGGTTGCTCTACTTCTTCTGTCCTGTGACACACGACGTCGCTCGAAGCGTTCTCGATCGGGTTGATCCCGAACTCCGTTCGCCCGACGGCGACCTGTTCTACGAATACTGCACGATCACCACGGCACGCAGTTCTGCATGATCACGAGCGGGACTGGCGGAGGGCGAAGCTGACGTGCCGGACCCGCTGGGCGAGCAGGGTGAGCAGGACGACGACCAGAATGGTGAGCCCGATCATCTCGAGGGAGTCGGAGACGAAGGCGGCGAGCTTGAAGGCCAGCGAGTCCTCGCCGCGGCTGCTGGACAGATGTGACTTCACCGGCTCCAGGCCCACGGCCGCGAAGGCGTACAGGGCGCCGCCGGAGAGCAGCGGCAGCCGGGAACGTGCCTCGAGCCGGGTGATGTAGCGCAGCAGCACGATGCCGACCGCGAACGCGGCGGGCAGGTAGAGGATCGTCCAGGCGAAGCGCAGCACCCCGTCGGTGTGCAGGTGCTCCTGCAGGGTGCGGCTGATCGACTGATGCAGGTAGACCGTCTCGTCGACGAAGGCGAACCCGGTGACCGCGGCCAGGAGCTGCCAGCCACGGGTGAACGGGTCGCCGACCCGGCGGGCCCACGCCGACAGGATCACCAGGAGCGCGAACGCCATGAGCAGGAACGTGGTCTTGTACCCGGTCGGGAAGTTGACCTTGAGGTCGCCGTCGAAGAACCGGGTCAAGGTGTAGGGCGCGCCCTCGGCGGCGCCGACGCTGGCGAGCAGGTCGAGGGTCACGATGGCAGCCAGGGCGATGAACATGATGCGCCTGATCCGCGGGAGCACGGCCTCGAAGTTCAGGCCCGGTGTGCTGCGCAGATCGACTTCCTGGACGAGAGGCCGGTAGGCAGCATCTTGCGGTCTGTTCTCGGACACCATGTTCTCCCCACGAATTGGTCAAGACGTAACCTAGCGCTGTTGATCGCGCACGAGACGCCGCCGAATCCGGCGCCGCGCCGCTGCGCCGCGCGCCCCAGGTCCACGGGAGGCCGCCCGCCGCCGGAACGAAGCAGCTCAGACGCCCTGCGGCAGATGGTTCGGGGCCGTCCTGTTGCCGCCGAGGCCGAATGGAGTTCTACGGCACCGGGTTCGCGCAGATCCGGGAAGATCCGGGGTCTGCGTCACCGGCGGTTCGGCGCCGTGATCAGTCGAAAATAGCTGTCACGTTCGCGGTTAGCTGGTGGCGGGGGTGT
>DAIOVT010000055.1:0-13304 GCA_036758885.1 Kineosporiaceae bacterium | reverse complement strand
GCTGGCTCTCCGCCGTCTCCGGCGTCGACCTGGTCACCCACGGCACCACCTCCGACGAGGAGACGATCCGCGACACCGCGATCGCCCAGCCGCTGATCGTGGCAGCCGCCCTGGCGATCGCCCCGGCGATCCTGGACGGCGCCGTCGCCGACCGCAGCGCCGACGACGGCCCCGCGCTGGTCTTCGCCGGACACTCCGTCGGCGAGTTCCCGGCCGCGGCCCTGGCCGGGTCGTTGAGTGCGGAGCAGGCGATCGTGCTGGTCCGCGAGCGGGGCCGGGCGATGGCCGCCGCCGCCGCGGTCACCCCGACCGGTATGAGCGCCGTGGTGGGCGGCATCCCCGAGGAGGTCACCGCCGCGATCGAGGCCCAGCAGCTGACCACGGCCAACCTGAACGGTTCGGGTCAGGTGGTCGCCGGCGGCACGCTGGCCCAACTCGCCGCGCTCGCCGAGAACCCGCCGCCGCGGGCCCGGGTGATCCCGCTCAAGGTCGCCGGCGCCTTCCACACCGAGCACATGGCACCCGCCGTCCAGGTGCTCGCCTCGCTCGCCGCCGCGCTGCAGCCCGCCGACCCGAGCGCCGGGGTGCTGCTGTCCAACGGCGACGGCGCGCCGGTGCGCGAGGGGGCCGAGGTGCTCTCCCGGCTGGTCAGCCAGATCGCCTCGCCGGTGCGCTGGGACCTGTGCATGTCGAACATGGCCGGCCTCGGCGTCACGGCGATGATCGAACTCGCCCCCGCGGGCACGCTGACCGGGTTGGCCAAGCGCGGGCTCAAGGGCACGGAACTGCTCGCGGTGAAGACCCCCGACGACCTCGACGCCGCCCGCGCCCTGGTCGCCCGGCACACCGACCCGTCCCGCAACCACCGGCCGGACGCCGGGGACGATGCCGTGAGTCCCGTCGAAGCCGTGGAGGCCCGTTCATGAGCCGAGAAATCAGAGCCTTCTCCGGCAGCCACTCGCGGATCCTCTCGGTCGGCAGTTTCCGGCCCGAACGAGTGGTGACCAACGCCGAACTGGTCGAGGCGATCGACTCCTCCGACGAGTGGATCCGGCAACGATCGGGGATCGTCAGCCGGCGTTTCGCCAACCCCGAGACCACGGTGATCGACATGGCCGAGCACTCCGCCCGGCAGGCGATCGCGCGATCCGGTCTCGAACTCGCGCAGATCGACGCGATCCTGGTGGCCACGGTCACCCACCCCTACCAAACACCCTCCGCGGCAACACTTCTCACGCAGCGCCTGGGTCTGCCCGGAATACCTGCGATGGACATCTCGGCCGCCTGCGCCGGGTTCTGTCACGGCCTCGGTCTGGCCTCGGACATGATCCGGGCGGGCTCGGCGCACAACGTGCTGGTGATCGGTGTCGAGAAGCTCAGCGACTTCACCGATCTCACCGACCGGGGCACCGCCTTCATCTTCGGGGACGGCGCCGGCGCGGTGATCGTCGGCCCGAGCGACGAACCGCGGATCGGTCCGACGGTCTGGGGCTCGGACGGCGCCCAGTGGGACGCGATCGCCAACAACAAGTCCTGGCTGGACTACCGCGCGAGCGAACAGCGCCCCGAGGACTGGCCGTACCTGACCATGCAGGGCCGCGCGGTGTTCCGCTGGGCGGTCTGGAAGATGTCACCGGCGGCCAAGCAGGCGATGGACGTCGCCGGGGTCACCCCCGACGACCTCGACGTGTTCCTGCCGCACCAGGCGAACATCCGGATCATCGACGCGATGGTCAAGGAGCTGAAACTGCCCGACCACGTCAAGGTCGCCAGGGACATCGTGGATAACGGCAACACCTCGGCCGCCTCGATCCCGATGGCCATGGACCGGATGCTCGCCGACAGCGAGGCGTCCAGCGGTGACCTGGCACTGATGATCGGCTACGGCGCCGGGCTGGCGTACGCCGGACAGGTGGCCTACCTGCCCTGATCCCTCCTCCGGACCCCGCCCGGTCCTCCGTCCTCGAGCAGCTCTCGCGCGGGTCGGTTGTGAGCGGGTGGTTCGTACCCGGTACACAAGGTCCGAGCACCACCTCGAGCGCCGCTCGGGGAGTACGCCAACAGCACCAATCGACAGAACCGAACAACACTAAGGAGACAAACCCAGATGGCACTGAGCGAGCAGGAGATCATGGCCGGCCTGGCAGAGCTGATCAGCACCGAGATGGAGGTCCCGGCCGACAGCATCACCGCCACGCAGAGCCTTGCCGACGACCTGGGCGTCGACTCCCTGTCGATGACCACCATCGTCTACAACGCCGAGGAGAAGTTCGGCGTCCGGATCCCGGACGACGAGGCGGGCAACCTGGTCACCGTGCAGGACGCCGTGGACTTCATCAGCAAGAACCAGACCTCCTGACCGGACGACCTTCGATCAGGAGTCTCTGACCGCATCCGCGGGATCAGAGCAGCACGGGTGGGCCGGCCCCGATCGGGCCGGCCCGCCCGGCCCCCGCGGCGCCGACGGCCGACCGCAGAACAACCGCCGGGCAGCACGGCGACGAGCACCGACAGGTGAAGGAGCTACCGACATGCCGACGTCTCGCAGGGTCTTCGTGACCGGGATCGGGGCGACCAGCCCACTGGCCGGTGACGCCCCCGGCAACTGGGCCGCCGCGCTGGCCGGCGAGTCCGGGGCGCGCACCCTGACCCAGGACTGGGTCGCCGAGTACGACCTACCGGTGAAGTTCGCCGCGCCGCTGGCGGTGCCGACCGCCGACGTCCTCAGCCGCCGTCAGGTGCAGCAACTCGACCCCTCGGGCCAGATGGCCGTGGTCTCGGCCAAAGAGGCCTGGGCCGACGCCGGCGCACCGGAGGTCGAACCCGAGCGGCTCGGGGTGGTGATGGCCTCCGGGATCGGCGGCGTCTGGACCCTGCTCGACTCCTACGACGTACTGAAGAGCCGCGGCCCCGCCCGGATCTTCCCGTTGACCGTGCCGATGCTGATGCCGAACGGCCCCTCCGCGGCGGTCGGCCTGTTGCTGGGCGCCCGGGCGGGCGTGCACACCACGGTCTCGGCCTGCTCCTCGGGGGCCGAGTCGATCGGCTACGGGTTGGACATGATCCGGACCGGGCGTGCCGACATCGTCCTGGCCGGAGGCACCGAGGCCGCGATCCACCCGCTGCCGATCGCCGGCTTCGCCGCCATGCACGCACTGTCCCAGCGCAACGACGACCCGCAGCACGCCTCGCGTCCCTACGACGTCGCCCGTGACGGCTTCGTGCTGGGTGAGGGCGCGGCGGCGCTGGTGCTCGAGTCCGAGGAACACGCCCGGGCCCGCGGCGCCACCCTCTACGCCGAGGTCGCCGGAGTCGGGCTGACCTCCGACGCGCACCACATCGCCGCCCCCGACCCGACCGGCAGCGGGGCCGCCCGGGCCATGCTCGCGGCGCTCGCCCAGGCCGGTGTCGAACCCGCCGACGTCCGGCACCTGAACGCCCACGCCACCTCGACCCCGGTCGGCGACCTCGCCGAGGACACCGCGATCCGGGCCGCCCTGGGCAAGGCAACCGACGACGTGGTCGTCACCTCGACCAAGTCGATGACCGGTCACCTGCTCGGCGCCGCCGGCGCGCTGGAGAGCGTGTTCACCGTGCTGGCCCTGCGCGACCGCATCGTGCCGGCCACGATCAACGTCGATGAGCTCGACCCCAAGGTCAGCCTGGACGTCGTGACCAAGGAGCCGCGCCGGCTCGGCGACGGCGACCTGGTGGCCGTCAACAACTCGTTCGGGTTCGGTGGCCACAACGTGGCGCTGGTCTTCCGCAACGTCTGATCCGGCCGCCGGTCGAGACCGGCCTCGACGGTCCGCAAAGCGAGAGTGCCGCCTGCCACGGGTGATCCCGCGGCGGGCGGCACTGCGTCGTCCGGTGATGCGTCGTGCGGTCTCGGGGCCTCGGTCAGCCGGCCCGATGCAATGGGTCAGCCGACCCGATGCAACCAGCGGACCGGGGCGCCGTCGCCCGCGTAGCGGAACGGTTCGAGTTCCTCGTCCCAGGAGCGGCCCAGGGCGAGCTCCAGGTCGGCCATCATCGCCACCGGGTCGTTGCTGGCCAGGGCGGAAGAGACGCGGTCCTCGGGGATCAGGATGTTGCCGTGGGCGTCGGTGACGGCATGGAAGATGCCGAGTTCGGGGGTGTGACTCCAGCGGCCGCCGTCGACACCGGCGCTGGGCTCCTCGGTGACCTCGTAGCGCAGGTGCGCCCAGCCGCGAAGCGACGACGTCAGCTTCGCGCCGGTGCCCGGAGGGCCCTGCCAGGAGAGTTCGGTACGCAACATCCCCGGTGCGGCCGGCTGATCGATCCAGTCCAGAGAAAGGCGCACGCCAAGCACGCCTCCCGCCGCCCACTCAACGTGGGGGCACAGGGCACGCGGGGCGGAATGCACGTACAAAACCCCGCGTGTCATCACACCGGCCATGAGAGCCTCCTTCGCCGACCGAGGTGCGTCTTCCCCAACGACCTCATGCAGCGAGTTGCCTCTGGAACGGTGAGCCAAATGGTTCTGGTGGTCTCAGCGGCGGGGCCTGAGCCCGCGCCGCGGCCCATTCTGCACGACAGTCCCGTGCAGCACCACCTCGACCCTGCGACAGGGGCCGGGCGCGCGGAGCGCGACATCGTGCGGTTCACGGAGGCTATTTCACTCTGAAGAAGGCTGCAGAGACCCGCACGGCACGCCGATGATCCCAATATCCGGTCCCGCTCCGGTCCGTGTGGAGGCACGAGTGCACGCCGAACGACTTGAGAACACCTTCGACGAGGGCACCTACGAGAACGAGGTGATCACCGAGGTCATCCGGCCGGCGGCGATCGTCCCGGAGGAGGCCGCCAACGCGATCCTGGTCGAACTGTCACTGAACAACGTCACCTCCGGCGGCCTGTGGATGGGCCAGGCGGCCCGCTGGGACCGCTACGACCGCCCCTGGGCGGGAGCCACGGCGACCGGCGGAGCCGAGCTGATCGGCAGTATCCAGGTGGCCTACGGCACACCGACCCGCTACGAGATCACCATCTACCGGGTCACGATCACCCCGACCGGCCAGATGCAGGGCTGGACGGTCAACACGCTGACCGACGAGGCACTCGGGTTCGGTGGTCTGAGCCTGGCCCAGTGCCCCCGGGCCGAACTCAAGGCACCACCGCGACCGAACCGGTTCTGAGCCGGGCCACAGAAGCAGGCGCCCGACACGGGCACCACACAGCCGCCGCCGATAGGGTCGGGTCTCGAGTTGTCGGCCAGGTGCGCACGTGGAGGTGCAGTGTGGCAAGCACGGTGAAGGGTGTCGTCGCCCGCGCGAAAGGGGCGCCGGTCACTGTTGAGAACATCGTCGTCCCGGATCCGGGGCCCGGTGAGGCCACCGTGCGGATCCAGGCCTGCGGGGTCTGCCACACCGACCTTCACTACCGTGAGGGCGGCATCAACGACGACTTCCCGTTCCTCCTCGGTCATGAGGCCGCCGGCATCGTCGACGCGGTCGGCGAGGACGTGACCGACGTGGCGCCGGGCGACTACGTGATCCTGAACTGGCGCGCCGTCTGCGGCGAGTGCCGGGCCTGTCGCCGCGGCCGCCCGCAGTACTGCTTCGCCACGCACAACGCCAAGCAGAGGATGACCCTCGAGGACGGCACCGAACTCTCCCCCGCCCTCGGCATCGGCGCCTTCGTCGAGAAGACCCTGGTCGCCGCCGGGCAGTGCACCAAGGTCGACCCGGCCGCCCCACCGCAGGCCGCAGGTCTGCTCGGCTGCGGCGTGATGGCCGGCGCCGGGGCCGCGATGAACACCGCGGGCATCACCCGCAACGACGCGGTCGCGGTGATCGGCTGCGGTGGCGTGGGTGACGCGGCGATCGCCGGCGCCCGGCTGGTCGGGGCGCGGCGCATCATCGCGGTCGACCTGGACGACGAGAAGCTGGCCTGGGCCAAGGACTTCGGCGCCACGCACACGGTCAACTCGCGCACCAGCGACCCGGTCGAGGCGATCCAGGCCCTCACCGACGGCCACGGCGCCGACGTCGTGATCGACGCGGTCGGCCGTCCCGAGACCTACAAGCAGGCCTTCTACGCCCGAGACCTGGCCGGCACCGTCGTCCTGGTCGGCGTGCCCACGCCCGACATGCAACTGGAGGGCATTCCGCTGCTCGATTACTTCGGCCGCGGCGGTGCGCTGAAGTCGTCCTGGTACGGCGACTGCGTACCGTCCCGCGACTTCCCCACCCTGATCGAGCTGTACCTGCAGGGGCGCTTCCCGCTCGACCGGTTGGTCAGCGAGACGATCTCGCTCGACGACGTCGAGGCCGCCTTCGAGAAGATGCACCGCGGCGAGGTGCTGCGTTCGGTGGTGCTTCTGTGAGCGACCTGCGCATCGACCAGGTCGTCACCTCGGGGGTCTTCAGCCTCGACGGGCAGGACTTCGACGTCGACAACAACGTCTGGCTCGTCGGCGACGACACCGAGGCGATCGTCATCGACGCCGCCCATGAGGCCGACAAGATCCTCGACGCCCTCGGTGGACGGCGTCTGGTCGCCGTGGTCTGCACCCACGGGCACAACGACCACATCAATGCCGCGGGCGCGGTCTCGGACGCCACCTCGGCGCCGATCCTGCTGCACCCGGCCGACCAGATGCTCTGGGACGTCGTCTACCCCGACCGGGAGTGCGGCCCCTTGGCCGACGGGCAGGTGCTCAACGCCGGCGGTGCCCAGCTGACCGTGCTGCACACCCCGGGGCACTCCCCGGGCGCGGTGTCGCTGCACCTGCCCTCGCAGTCGGTGCTGTTCTCCGGGGACACCCTGTTCAACGGCGGGCCGGGCGCCACCGGGCGGTCGTTCAGTTCGTTCCCGCTGATCCTCGATTCGATCCGCACCCGGCTGCTCACCCTGCCCGCGGAGACCCGGGTGCTCACCGGTCACGGCGACGAGACGAGCATCGGCGCCGAGGCCCCGCACTACGACGAGTGGGTCGCCCGCGGCCACTGACCGGGCTCGGACACCCTGCGGTGCGGGTGCCTCGCGATCCACGGTCCGTGGGCGGGCCCCCGGGCCGGTTAGGCTGACCGCTGCCGGGGCAGTAGCTCAGTCGGTCAGAGCAGCGGACTCATAATCCGTCGGTCGTGGGTTCAAGCCCCACCTGCCCCACCGTGATCATGCAGAACCGCACGCCCGCACCCCTCCAACCCCGTGATCATGCAGAACCGCGCGTGCAGTTCTGCATGATCACGGGGTGTGCGCGAGGGTGGCGTCGAGCCGGTCGAGGAACAACTCCACGTGCTCGGCGGTCCAGGCCAGCGGCGGACGCACCTTGAGCGTGTTGCCGTCACGGCCGGTGGTGCCGACCAGCACACCGCGCGCCTTGAGCCCTTCCCGGACGGCGACCGCGGTGGCCCGGTCGGGCAGGTCCACCCCGGCGATCAGCCCCGCACCGCGCACCTCGCCGAGGTGAGAGTGCTTGGGCCGCAACGACTCCACTCCCCGGCGCAGCAGTTCACCGTTGACCAGCGCCGCCTGGGGAAGGCCCTCGTCGGCGAGCACGTCGAGCACCGCGAGCGCTGCAGCGGTACCGACCGGGTTGGCCGCGAAGGTCGAGAAGTACTCGTACCTGGCGCCGAGCGATTCGGCGATGTCGCGACGGGTGATCACGGCGGCTGTCGGATAGCCGGCGCCCATCGGCTTGCCCATGGTGACGACGTCCGGCCGCAGCCCGAGACCGGCGAACCGCCACAGCAGCGGACCGGTGCGGCCGAAGCCGATCTGCACCTCGTCGGCGACGAACAGCGCTCCGGCGTCGTGGGCACCTTCCAGCAGACCGGTCAGGAAGGGGCCGGTCTGCGGCCGGGCGCCCTCGCTGGTGAACATGGTGTCGGCGATCACCATCGCCGGACGGTCCGCCGTCCCGGGCCGGGACGACGCGCACAGTTCGCCGACCGCGGCGGCGACCCGGCGCCGTCCTTCGTTCTCGGTCAGGGTGTCCGGGTACTGCACCGGACCGTCGAAGGCGGCGACGCGTTCGGGCCGGTACCCGGGCGGCCATTCGTTGGAGGAGAGGTCGGCCATCTGCCGGGACGCACCGTGGTAGGCGAACGAGCCGATGATCGCGGAGTTGCCCCCGGTGTGCTCGATCGCCAGCCGCCAGGCGAGCTCGTTGGCCTCGGTGCCCGAGGTGGTGAAGAAGCAGGTGTCCAGCCCGGACCCGGCCGGCATCGAGGCGATCAGTCGCTCGGCGAGCTCGACGACGTTCGGGTGCAGGTACCGGCTGTGCGTGTGCAGCCGCGCCGCCTGGCTGCTGATCGCGGCAACCACCCGGGGGTGGCTGTGCCCGACCACGGCGACGTTGTTGTAGCCGTCGAGGTAGCCGCGCCCGTTCTGGTCGAAGAGCCAGACCCCCTCCCCCGCAACGATTTCCAGCGGTTCGGCGTAGAACAGAGGCGAGATCGAACCACCGAGCACCGTCCGGCGGCGCGCGAGCAGCGCAGCCGGATCCGGGACCGCGGCGCCGGGCAGACCCGGGGCGGCCAGACCGGCCAGCCTGCGCATCCGCGCCGCGAGATGCTGGGCGTTCCCGGATGCTCGGCGCCAGAGCGCATGCGCCGGCTCGGCGCCGTCCGCGAGCAGTGCCGCCTCGATCAGCTCGGGCAGCGCATCGACCTCGGCGAGACTCAGCCGGCGATGCTGCTGGTAGCCGTGCATGGCGGCGTCCAGCAGGGCAAATCCCTTGGTGCCCAGCGCATCCGGCCTCGACGCGCCCGACGGAACCGGCTGCCCGTCGACGACCTCGGCGAACAGATGGGCCAGGACGCCGGCCAGCTCGGTCGCCGCGGCCCGGTGCCCCGCCCTCTCCAGACCCCGGGCACCCGTCGGATTCGCCGCGTCGTCGAAGAGTAGCCGGCCCAGCCGCAGACCCCCGTGCTGGACACCGCCCGGCAGGGCAGCCAGGTTCTCGCCCGCCGGTCCCGGCACGGTCAGCGCATCCGCGATCGGCCGGCCGGCGTCCGGATGGAAGAAGCCCTGCAGAGCCACGGTGAACCTCGCGGTCAGCGCCCCCAGCCCCCGGGCCAGTCGCTCGTCCAGCACAGGTGTGCCCGGGACATCGTCCGGGGCGCTGCGGGGAGCGCCGTCCGGCTCGACCCGCAACGTGGGCGCGTACCGGGCCAGATGCCCGACGATCGCCGCCTCCAGCGTGAGTGACTCATTCATCGCCTTGACCGCTCCACTCGTCCGTCGCCGTCATCACAAGATCTGTCCTGTTGGACATGTTCCCGCCGGAATCTGGCGGGAACATGTCCAACAGAACAGATCTTGGCTAGTACCCGGGTACCGCGCACAGTACTCTGAGGCATGGTCACCTCCCGGCGCCCGCCCGAGAGAACGCGCGTTCGCCGCACCGAACTGCTCGAACAGCTGCGTACCGAGTTCTTGTCCAAAGGCTTTCTGGGGCAATCGGTTGCCGATCTGGCCGCCGAACTGCACTGCTCGAAATCGACCCTGTACCTGGTGGCCAGGAGCAAGGAGCAGATCGTTCTGGAGACGGTGAACTTCTTCTTCACCTCGGCAGCCGAACGTATCGAGATCAAGGTGGCCGAACGCACCGCGCCCGCCGACCGGCTGGCCTGCTACCTGATGTCCGTCGCCGACGAGCTGCACCCCGCCGCACCGCGGTTCATGGAAGATCTGGCCGCCTTCGAACCCGCCGCCGCCGTCTATCGACGGCACACCCGGGCGGCCGCCCGCCGGGTGCACGAACTGGTCGACGAGGGCGTCGCCGCCGGAGACCTCCGCCCGGTCAACGCCGCGTTCGTCGGAGCAGCCGTCGCCACCGTGATGACCGCGATCCAGAACGGCGAGATCGAGAACGCGACCGGGCTGGCTGATGCCGAGGCCTACCGCAATCTCGCCGATCTGGTGCTCACCGGGCTGAGCACCGCCGTCCGACCGGCCACCGCTCACGCCTCCGGCCGGCGCCGCCGCGTCCGCACCGCAACGGCGGGCACCCGATGACCGGCGAGCGCACGGGCGAGTCCGCGCAGGGACCCCTCGCCGGGCTGCGGGTCGTCGAACTGGCGGGTCTGGGACCGGGACCACACGCGGCCATGATCCTCGCCGACCTGGGCGCGGATGTCGTCCGGGTGGAGCGCCCGGCCGGTGACTCGGCGCAGCTGATCCCCGAGGACGCCGTCGACACCGTGCTCCGCGGCCGGCGCAGGCTGGTCGCCGACCTGAAGTCCCCGGACGGCGCACAGGCAGTGCTCGCCCTGGCCCGTCACGCCGACGTACTGATCGAGGGCATGCGCCCGGGGGTCGCCGAACGGCTGGGGGTCGGTCCGGAGCAGTGCTCGGCGCAGAACCCCGGCCTGGTCTACGGGCGGATCACCGGCTGGGGGCAGGACGGCCCGCTCGCCTCGTCCGTCGGGCACGACATCAACTACATCGGACTCGTCGGAGCCCTGAACGCGATGGGACGGCGCGGCCAGCCCCCCGCTCCCCCGCTCAACCTGGTCGGCGACTACGGCGGCGGCTCGATGCTGCTACTGGTCGGTGTGCTCGCAGCCCTGTGGGAACGATCGCGCTCCGGCCGTGGCCAGGTCGTCGACGCCGCCATGGTCGACGGCACGGCGCTGCTCAGCCAGATGATGATGGCGCTGCGCGGAATGGGCCAGTGGAGCGACGGCAGGCAGGCCAACCTGTTGGACGGCGGGGCGCCCTTCTACGACACCTACGCCTGCGCCGACGGGAAGTTCGTGGCGGTCGGAGCGCTCGAACCGCAGTTCTTCGCCGCACTGCTCACCGGGCTCGGGATCGACCCCGAATCCCTTGGCGCGCAATACGATCGGCGAAACTGGCCAGTCATGCGAGCCACCTTCACCGAACGCTTCGCGAGCCGTTCGCGTCAGCAATGGGCCGAGCACTTCGCCGGTGCCGACGCCTGTGTCACGCCGGTGCTCGACTGGGCCGAGGCGGCCGACCACCCGCATCTCGCAGCCCGCGGCGTCTACGTGGACGGCGACCACGGCCGCCAAGCGGCGCCCGCTCCGCGCTTCTCCCGCACTCCACCCCGGCTGCTGCCGGCCGATCGGCGCGAGGTCTCACTGCGCGAGATCGTGTCGCAGTGGTCATCGGAACCTGGCTGACAGATACCCGATCCAGTACCCTGGCACCAATTCTGGTACTCGATCAGGGAGGGCCCATGCCTGCCGGCTCACGCGACCTGCCCACCGAAGAGGCTGTCGAACTGCTCTCGCTGGCCCGTGAACTGACCCAGCGCGAGCTCGCTCCCCGGGCCGCGCGGGCCGAGTCGGACGCGGCCTTCCCCCGGGACCTGTTCCGCCTGATCGGACGGTCCGGGCTGCTCGGCCTGCCCTACCCGGAGGAGTTCGGCGGCGGCGCCCAGCCCTACGAGGTCTACCTGCAGGTTCTGGAGGAATTCGGTTCGGCGTGGAGCAGCGTCGGCGTCGGCGCATCGGTACACGTCCTGAGTTGTTTCCCGCTGGCCACCTTCGGCAGCCCGGCACAGCGGGAGCGCTGGCTCCCGGACATGATCGGCGGCGAACTGCTCGGGGCCTACTGTCTCTCCGAGCCGCACGCGGGTTCCGACCCCGCGGCGATGCGCACCTGGGCCCGGCGCAGCGGCACCGACTACGTGCTGAACGGCACCAAGGCATGGACGACGCACGGCGGCATCGCGGACTTCTACACGGTGATGGCACGCACCGGGGAGGGCCGTGGCGACATCTCCTGCTTCCTGGTGCCGGCGGACTCTCCCGGCCTCCTCGCCGACCCGCCCGAGCACAAGATGGGCCTGATGGGCAGTCCGACCACCAACGTGACGTTCGACGACGTGCGGGTGAGCGAGGACCGGCTGATCGGCACCGAGGGGCAAGGGCTGAAGATCGCTCTCGCCGCCCTCGACGCCGGTCGGCTCGGAATCTCCGCTGTCGCAACGGGTTTGGCTCAAGGCGCCCTGGACGTCGCCGTCAGCTACGCCCAACAGCGCGAGGCCTTCGGATCGGCGATCATCGAGCACCAGGGGCTGGCCTTCCTGCTCGCCGACATGGCCGCCGCGGTCACCTCGGCCCGGGCGACCTATCTCGCCGCGGCACGGCTGAAGGACCGGGGGACGGCGTACTCCACCGAGGCCTCGATCGCCAAGCTGGTGGCCACCGACAACACCATGAAGGTCACCACCGACGCCGTCCAGGTGCTCGGCGGCAACGGCTACACCCGCGACTACCCGGTCGAGCGGTACATGCGCGAGGCCAAGGTGATGCAGATCTTCGAGGGCACGAACCAGATCCAGCGGATGGTGATCGGCCGGGCCCTGGCCCGCAGCCACTGACCTGAACCCCGCGGGCCCACGAATCCGAACGATCAGCTCTGAGCGAGTTCAGCGCCCGTGGGCAGGCCGGAGCGCACCAACAGCTCAGGGTTCGGGCAGATGCTCGCCCAGATGTCCGACTCGCTTCGCGGCGCCACTCCCGGCACGTCACGACCCATGCCGACCAGGTCGGTGAGGATCTGCAGATGCACGTGCGGTGGCCATCCCCCGTTCTCGTGTTCGGCGCCCATCTCGGCGAACCGCTGACCGCGGACGATCCTCTGCCCCGCACGCATTCCCACCAGGCTGCGTCGTGCCAGGTGTCCGTAGAGGGTGAAGAAGTGACCGCCGTCCGGCAGTTCGTGTCGCAGCGCGATCACCGGGCCGTAGTCGAGCGGCGCGTTGTTGTCCTCGCAGAGTTCGATCACCCCGTCGAGCGGGGCGTAGAGCGGCGACCCGGCCGGGAGGAACAGGTCGAGCGCGAGATGCACCGTGCGCCGTTCGCCCGTGCCGGTGGCAAAAGCGTCGGTGGAGTAGAAGTGCCGGTTCTCGAGGTAGCGGCCGATCAGCAATCGCTCCCCGGTCACCTCGACCTCGGCCAACTGGTCCCCTGAGAGGTCGAGCACGATCGGATCGAGATCGGTGGCCGACCGGCCGAGCACGTCCGCCACGTCGGTCTGCGCGAGGTAGCTGCGTACCTGCTCGGCCCTGGGATCGGGTTCCAGACCGGTGGCCGCCCGCAGGCGGCACAGCGCCAGGTGGTCGTCCACACCGCTGAGGTACTCCAGCGCCGGCCAGACATGCTGCTGACTGGCCAGCAGGTACTCGTTGTCCGGGGCCTGCGAGTGCTGCCAGGCCGCCATCACCACCGAGACCGCGCTTCGTGCCCGGGCCAGCGGAACCAGCAACGCCAGTTCGGCGGCGAATGCCGGCTCCCCCGCCGCGGGTTCGGCGTCCACGCCGCGATCAAGGCGATCGGCGAAGTAGCCGGCGACCAGGG
>DAIOVT010000054.1:0-13323 GCA_036758885.1 Kineosporiaceae bacterium | reverse complement strand
CGCCCTCGACCGGTTGGCGCAGGACGACAACGGCGCGCCAGGCGCCGGGGGCGGGCCCGCCGGGGCGCCGTCCACGAGCGCCGTGCTGCGCGGTTTCCTGACCGGAAGCATCGACGCGGTGCTGCGGGTGCGCGATGCGTCCACGGGCGAGCCGCGCTATCTGGTCGTCGACTACAAGACCAACCGGCTCGGCGCCCTCGACGCTCCGGTGACCACCTGGCACTACCGGCAGGAAGCGATGGTCGAGGCGATGATCGAGGCCCACTATCCCTTGCAGCTGATGCTGTATCTCGTTGCCCTGCACCGGTTCTTGCGCTGGCGGCAGCCCGGCTACGACCCGCGGCGCCACCTCGGCGGGGGGCTGTACCTGTTCATGCGCGGAATGTGCTCGACCAGCCGTCCGCTGGGCGTGCTCTCCTGGGCACCGCCGGTCGCACTGGTCGAGGAGCTCTCGGCCCTGCTCGACGGCCGGCCCGGCGCGGCGCGGCCCGGTGGGCAACACGGCGAAGGGCGTCCGCGATGAGCACCGCAACCGGCACGGGCACCGGCTGGAACCGGGCGGCGACGCTGCTGCCGGTCGGCGATCCACGACGGGCCCTCTCGGCGCCGCCGCTGCTCACCCGGTTCAACCGGGGCCGGGTGCTCGAGGCGGCCGATCTGCAGGTCGCCCGCCGCCTCGGCCGGCTCTGCGGTGAGGACGACGAGAGGGTGCTGCTCGCGGTCGCACTCACGGTACGGGCGGTGCGTCATGGATCGGTGTGCCTGACCCTGGACGACCGGGCCGGAATGCTGGTCGCCGAGGTCGAGGACCCGAGCACCGACCTCGCCCTGGAGTCGGCCGCCGAGCCTGGTGTGGCGGTTCCCCGGCTCACCGACGACGACCTGCCCGAGCACCAGCAGTGGCTGGCCCTGCTCGGGTCCAGCGCGCTGGTCGGCGGCGCCGACGTGAGCCGCACCGCACCGGTGCGCATGATCGAGGGACGGTTGTACCTGGACCGGTACTGGCGCCAGGAGCAACTGGTCCGCCTGGACGTCGACGCCCGGCTCGCCGATCCGATCGGCGGAGTGGATCCGGCCCGGCTGCGCGAGGTGCTCGAGCGGTACTTCCCGGCGCCGGACGAGGATCGGCAACGCCTGGCGGCGGCTTGCGCCGTGCACAGCCGGCTCACCGTGCTCACCGGTGGCCCGGGCACCGGCAAGACCACCGCCGTGGCGCGGATCCTCGCCGTCCTGCAGACCGCCTGCGGGCGAAACGCGCACGGCGACAAGCTGTCCATCGCGCTGGCGGCACCGACCGGCAAGGCCGCGGCCAGGCTCGGTGAGGCGGTGCGCGCCGAACTGCACCGGCTCGAACTCGACGGCCTTCGCACCGGCGTCGGCGAGGTCGACGCGAGCACCCTGCACCGGTTGCTCGGCCCCCGGCCCGGCGTGCGCACCCGGTTCCGGCACGACCGTCATCACCATCTCTCCTACGACGTGGTGGTCGTCGACGAGACCTCGATGGTGTCGCTGTCGCTGATGGCTCGGCTGATCGACGCGCTGCGCCCCGGCACCCGGTTGATCCTGGTGGGCGACCCGGACCAGCTGGCCTCGGTCGACGCCGGCGCCGTGCTGGGCGACCTGGTCGCCCGGCCGGCGCACAGCCAGGCACTGCCCGACCTGTTGGCCACCTCGGTGCCCGACCCGCTGCCCGAGGAGTCACAGTTCCCGCAGGATCGGCGCGCCCTGGCCGCAGGAGTGGTCCGGCTGGTGCTGCCGCGCCGGTACGGCAGCGTCGTGGCCGAACTGGCCCGCGCGGTGCGCGAGGGTGCCGAGGACGACGTGGTCGCGGTGCTGCGCGGCGGCCACGCCGAGATCGAGTTCGTCGAGCCCGAGACCGAACTGCCGGGGGAGCGCGAGGTCGAACTGATCCGCGCGGACGCCCGGGACAGCGGGCTGCGACTGGTCGAGGCGGCCCGCAGCGCCGACGCCGCGGCCGCGTTGACCGCGCTGGAGTCACACCGGCTGCTGCTCGCCCACCGCCGTGGACCGTTCGGTGTCACCTACTGGTCGGCCGCCGTCGAGCGCTGGGTGGCGGACGCCGAGATGCAGAAGTTCGGCAGCGCGGGTCGTTCGACCCGCCGGTTCGGCCCCTGGTACCCGGGCCGGCCGTTGCTGGTGACCGCCAACGACCGCGACGTCCGGCTGTTCAACGGCGACGCCGGCGTGGTGATCCTCGACCCCGAGGGACGTGGGGTGGTCGCGGCCTTCGGCGATGCGCGCAACCCGGTCCTGGTGCGTCCGCACCGGCTGCCACCGGTCGACACCGTGCACGCGATGACCGTGCACCGGGCCCAGGGCAGTCAGTTCTCCCGGGTGACGGTGCTGCTGCCACCGCCGCGCTCGCCGCTGCTCACCCGGGAGCTGCTCTACACCGCGCTGACCCGCACCCAGCACCACGTGCGGGTGGTCGGCAGCGAGGAATCGGTGCGGGTCGCCGTCCGTCGTCCGGTGCGCCGGGCGAGTGGTCTGCGCTACGGCTGAACGCGGCGAAGGACCCGGTCACCAGGCCTTTCCGGGGTTCAGGATGCCCCGGGGGTCGAACGTCCGCTTGAGCTGGGCATGGACGTCGAGTGCGACGGGGGCGAGTTCGCGGGCGACGAATCCACGCTTGAGCAGTCCGATCCCGTGTTCGCCGGTGAGGGTGCCGCCGAGTTCCAGGGCGAGCTCGAAGATCCGGTCGGCGGTGTCGGCCACATCGGCAGGTATGGCGGCGGGCGGGGCGGTTGGCGCAATGGCGGACCCGGTGGCCGCATCACGCGGCCAGGAGAGGATCGGGTGCAGATTGCCGTCGCCGGCGTGGGCGAAGGTGTGCACGGTGACCCCGGTGCTCGCGCTGATCTGCTCGATCCGGCGCACCGCCGCCGCCAACGCGGTCCGGGGCACACAGATGTCCTCGATCAGCGTCTGTTCGAAGACCTCGATCGAGGGCAGTGCCAGACGCCGGGCCGACAACAGGTCCTCCGCCCGGCCTGGGTCCTGGGTGCTCTCGGACCAGATCGCCGTCCGGGCGAACACCTCGCCGATCTGTTCCGCCTGCGCCGCGGCGTCGAGGCCGTCGGTCTGCGCTATCACCATGGCGCCGCCACGAGCCGACAGTGAGGTGCCCTGAGCGCGGTCGATGGTGGCCAGCGTCCGGGCGTCCAGCAGTTCGAGCATGCTCGGCCCGAGCCGGGACCGGGAGACGGCGAAGGTCGCCTCCGCCGCCCGCTCGACATCGGCGAACCCGGCGGCGAGCGTCGCCTGGCCGACCGGCGCCGGCCGCAGCCGCAGCCTGGCCCCGACGATCACCCCCAGGGTGCCTTCGGAGCCGACGAACAACGAGGTCAGGTCGTAGCCGGTGACCCCCTTCAAAGTCGTTCTGCCGGTACGCATCAGCCGGCCGTCGGCCAGCACGACGTCGAGCCCTAGCACCGCGTCTGCCGTCACCCCGTACTTGAGGCATCGCATGCCGCCGGCGTTGGTGGCGATGTTGCCGCCGATGGTGCAGAACCGCGCGCTCGCCGGGTCCGGTGCGTAGAACAGACCGTCCTCACGCGCTCGGGCGTCCAGCCGCGCAGTGATCACGCCAGGCTCGACGTCGGCCACCGCGTTGTCCGCGTCGATCTGCCGGATCCGGTCCAGCCCGGACAGATCCAGGACGATGCTCGCCGCCGTCGCCGGGACTCCGCCGGCCGTGCCCGATCCCGCACCCCGAGGAATCACCGGTGTCCGCGTCTCGTGCGCCCAGCGCAACACCTCCTGCACGTGCTCGACGCTGTCGGCGGCAACCACCGCCAACGGCCTCTCGCCGACGGCACCGGAGCGGTCGGTGCGCGCTCGATCGAGCGTCGCGTCGTCCGTCGCCGCGCCCGGCGGCAGGGCCGCTGCCCCGGTCCCCGCCGACCCCGCGCCTGCTGACGGGGTGGCGGTGAGCTCGGATGCAGTCATCCCGCCAGCCTGCCGCTGCCGGGCGCAGCAGGTCCAAGAACGATCACTGATCGATGACCGACGGCATCGCTGATCGATCAACCCCCGGTGATCATGCAGAAGTGCATGGTTGGACCGGGGACCGCGTGGCGCACTTCTGCATGATCACGCTCTGGCTGGTGGTGATCATGCAGAACCGCACGGGCCGGCGCCGTGTCCGCCGTGCTGAGCGCCGTCCCCCAGCCCGTGATCATGCAGAAGTGCATGGTTGGACCGGGGACCGCGCGGCGCACTTCTGCATGATCACGGGTTGCGAGGGCGCGCGGAGGTCGTGCAGTTCTGCATGATCACCACAGGCCTGGGGGCAGGTGAGACGTACGCCATGACGCGCCAGGGGCTGGCGGAGGAGGGTAATGAATACTATTCCTATGTGAATAGTACGCTTGACCTTGGTCATCTCCGGACGCTGATCGCGATCGTCGACTGCGGCGGGTTCGGACGCGCCGCCGCGGCGCATCATGTCAGCCAGCCGGCGCTGAGTCAGCACATCCGCCTTCTGGAGCGCACGCTCAAGCGGAAGCTCTTCGTCAAGGACGGACGTGGCATGAAGCTCACGGCCGACGGTGACCGGGTGCTCGCCGAGGCCCGCAACCTGCTCGCGGCGCACGACGAGGCGTTGCTCCGGCTGGGCGTGCGTTCCGAGCAGGTGGTCGTCGTCGGGTCGAGCGAGCATTCGGCGGAACAGCTTCTGCCAGAGATGATCCGGGCGCTGAACGCAGCGTTCCCCGACGTCACCACGCGGTTCGAGATCGGTCGTTCCACACAGCTGGCCGATCTGGTCGAGAAGGGCGGCGTCGACGTCGCGTACATCCTCGCCTCGCGCGGCAACGAGGGTGGCCGTGAGGTCGCCCGGCTGCCCCTGGTCTGGTACGCGGCGGCGGGCTGGAGCCCTCCGGGACACGACGAACCGTTTCCGCTGGTCGCCTTCGAGGATCCGTGCGCGTTGCGCGAACGGGCGATGGCGGCATTGGGCGCCGACGGGTACCGGGTCGGCATCGCCGGGCAGTCCTCGACGCTCGAAGGGGTGCTCGCCGGGGTCCGTGCCGGGCTCGGTGTCGCGCTGCTGCCGAGCATCGGCACCGGCCCGCAGGGGTTGATCGCGCGCACCGATCTGCCGGACGTCGGCACCGCCGGGCTCAATCTGCTGACCCGGCGCGGGCTGCTGCCCGAGATCGAGTCGACCGCGCTCGAGGCGGGCGAGGCCTTCCTGGCCCGGACCGTCCGCGGCCGGCTGCTCGACCTCGCGGGCTGATCGCCGCGCGGCTGGAGAGCACAGGACCGGTCGCCACAGGACCGATCGCGGACGCTGATCGATCCCCATCCGCGGGTGCTATTGGACGCCGTCCACGGCCGCTTCCTACCGTGAGCACGTGAGCGTGCTCATATCCGTCGACGACGTCGCCGCCGCCCTCGACCCCGCGACCCGCGGTGAGGATCCGCCGCCGGTCCTGCTCGACGTCCGCTGGAGTCTCGGTGGCCCACCGGGGTGGCAGACCTACCTGACCGGGCACCTGCCCGGCGCCGTCTACGTCGATCTCGACACAGAACTGGCCGGCCACGGTGAGCCCACGGACGGACGGCACCCGTTGCCGTCGATCACCGCCCTGCAACGGTCGGCCCGGCGGTGGGGCATCGATCAGGACAGCCCGGTCGTCGTCTACGACGGTTTCGGCAACCTCGCCGCTGCGCGCGCCTGGTGGTTGCTGCGCTGGGCGGGGCTGACCGACGTCCGGCTGCTCGACGGTGCCCTGCCCGCCTGGCGTGCCGCCGGGCTTGCGTTGCAGGTGGACGACGTCCGCCCGGCGCCCGGTTCGGTGCGGCTGACCGGCGGGGCGCTGCCCACCCTGGCGCTGGGCGAGGTCGGCGACTTCGCCACCGCCGCTGTGCTGCTGGACGCTCGCGCGGCCGAGCGGTTCGAGGGGCTCACCGAGCCGGTGGATCCCCGGGCCGGGCACGTGCCGGGAGCCCGCAACGTGCCGACCGCGGGAAACCTCACCGAGGACGGCGCCTTTCTGCCCGCCGATCGGTTGCGTGAGCGTTTCGCCGCCGCCGGCGCGCTGCCCGGCACCCGGATCGGCGTCTACTGCGGCTCCGGCGTCACCGCCGCCCACGAGATCGCCGCGCTGGCCGTGGCCGGTCTGGACGCCGAACTCTTCCCGGGGTCGTGGTCGCAGTGGAGCAACAACGACCTGCCGGTCGCCACGGGCGCCAGACCGGTCCCTGATCGGCCCTGACCGGCACGTGGTCAACAGCTGACCGGCGCTGCGGATCCATCACCGCTGACGATGGATTCAGATCGGGAATGACTGTTGGACCGTGAGCGCCGGTGGCGGCAAGAATCATGGTCATGACCGCGAACCATCCCAGCCCGAACCGGTGTTGCTGTCGTCGCTGAAACCGGCCGACGCCGGGCCGGTGAGGCCGCCCGGTACCTGTGCCGACAGCGAGCCGGCCGACGGCAAGGCTCGCCGTCCAGCTGATCCGATGAACCCCGATCGGCTGACCCAAACCCACTGAACCCCAACCGATTCCGCCGACGAATGCCGTCGGCGGAACGGTCGGCGCTGCCCGGGGCGGCCCCTCCCGCTCGTCGCCGCTCTCGCGCTCGCCGCCGTCCAACCGCTCGAGGAGATCCCAGCATGGCCGTGGAATTCATCAGCGCGATCAATGTCAATGCCAGCACCGAACTCAACCGGCTGGGCCGGGCCGACATCGATCCCGCCTTCTTCCGGCGCTACGTCAATGCGCTCGAGGACGCCGCCTTCGACTACGCGCTGGTGCCGTACGCCTCGAGCTTCCACGACCCGTTCGCCGTCGCCAACGCGATCGTGCAGCGCAGCGAGCGGGTCAGGCCGATCGTCGCGTTGCGGCCGAACACGGTGTACCCGACGGTCGCCGCCAAGGCACTCGCCACGCTCGACCAGTTCGGCCAGGGGCGGGCGGTGGTGCACTTCATCGCCGGCGGCAGCGATCACGAACAGGCTCGCGAGGGCGATCACACGACCAAGGCCGAGCGGTACCGGCGCACCGCCGAGTACATCGACATCCTGCGCCGGGTGTGGACCTCCACCGAGGCCTTCGACCATGCCGGCGAGTTCTACCGGTTCGAGGACTTCGTCAGCGCGGTGCGTCCGGTGAACGGCACGATCCCGATCTCGGTGGGCGGCTCCTCGGCCGAGGCCTACCAGGTGGGCGGGTCCCGCGCGGACATCTTCGGGCTGTGGGGTGAGCCGCTGGCGGACACCCGTCAACAGATCGACAAGGTGAACGCGCAGGCTCGCGAGGCCGGACGCACCGATGTTCCGCGGATCTGGGTGACCTTCCGGCCGATCATCGCGGCGACCGAGGAACTGGCCTGGGAGAAGGCTTTTCGCACTCTCGAGGTGCTCAGCGCGCCCCGGTCCGGCCCGGCCCCGTTCCGTCTCGGCGCCGCGGCGGGGGAGCGGCCGCCGAACGTCGGGTCGCAGCGACTTCTCGACATCGCGGCCCGGGGCGACGTGCACGACCGGGCACTGTGGACGCCGACGGCACCGGCGACCGGTGCGCAGGGTGCCTCGACGGCGCTGGTCGGTACCCCGGAGACGGTGGCGGCGGCGATCCTCGACTACGTCGACCTCGGCGCCGAGCTGATCTCGATCCGCGGCTACGACAACCTCAACGACCTCGTCGACTACGGCCGGTACGTGCTGCCGCTGGTCCGCGAGGAGCTGGCGCACCGCGAGCGCAGCGGTGGCCATGGCCGGCTGCAGAGCGAGCACCCCGGTGCGCTCGCCGACGGCTTCGACGCCGCAGTGCTCGCCCGCGGCGGCGCCCCGGTCGGCCGGCACGACAGCAGCCGGGACAACAGCAGCCGGCACAACAGCAGTCAGGACAACTTGGAGAGGACCCCGGCATGAGCCAGCACGACTCCACGGTCACCCCAGGGGCCGACCCAGGTATCAACTCAGGAATAGCCGAAACTGCTTCGCCCACAGTCGAATTCATCTCGCTGTCGCACCTGAACCCGTCGACCGAACTCCACCCGATCGCCACTCGGGGCATCGACCTGCCCTACTTCCGGCGCTACGTGCGCAGCCTGGAGGAGGCGGCCTTCGACTACACCCTGCTGCCGTATGGGTCGAACAGTGCCGACTCCTTCGTCGTCGCCTCGGCGGTCGCCCAGCTCACCGAGCGGATCCGGCCGATCGTGGCGCTGCGGCCGAACACGGCCTTCCCGCTGGTGGCGGCGCAGCAACTGGGCCACCCTCGACCAGCTCAGCGAGGGCCGGGCCGTCGTCCACCTGATCTCCGGCGGCAGCGACGCCGAGCAGGCGCGGCAGGGCGACTACCTGCCCAAGGACCGCCGCTACGCGCGGACGTCGGAGTTCATCGACCTGCTGCGCCGGGCCTGGACCGAGACCGAGCCGTTCAGCCACTCCGGTGAGTTCTACCGCTTCGACGACTTCGGGCCGGGGTTCGCGCCTTACGCGGCACCGATCCCGATCTCGATCGGCGGTCAGTCGGACGCCGCGTTCGACGTCGGCGGTGCCAAGGCCGACATCTTCAGCTTCTGGGGAGAGCCGCTGGCCGAGTTCCGCCGCGAGGTCGAGCGGGTGCAGGCGATCGCGGTGGCCGCCGGCCGGACGCGGCTGCCGCGGATCTGGGTGACGTTCCGGCCGATCATCGCCGAGACCGACGAACTCGCCTGGCGCAAGGCCCACGAGCACGTGCAGCGCATCGAGCAGACCTTCAGCAGCGGGTCCTTCCACAAGCGCTACCTGGGCGATCCGCCGCAGAACGTCGGGTCGCAACGGGCCCTGGCCTTCGCCGAGCGCGGCGAGATCTACGACCGGGCGCTGTGGACCCGGACCGCCGCGGTGACCAACGGGGCGGGCGCCTCGACCGCGCTGGTCGGCAGCCCGCAGACGGTGGCTGCGGCGATCCTCGACTATGTCGACCTCGGCGCCGACCTGGTCTCGATCCGCGGCTACGACACCCTGAACGACGTCGTCGACTACGGCCGATACGTACTGCCGCTGGTCCGCGAGGAATTGGCGCACCGGGACGCCACCGGACGGCGCGGCACCCTGCAGGCCGATCACCCCGGCGCCCTCGACCCCGACTTCGCGCAGCACGCCCTGGCAGGTGCCCGATGACCGCCGCGCCGACGGTAGCGAAGGGGGAGCAGCTGACCCTGCCGGTACCCGACCTGTCGCCGGCCGCGTTGGCCGCGGTCACCGAACAGGTGGCCGGCACCGCCGCGGAGTACGACCGCACCGGTGCGCTGCCGGAGGCGGGGCTGTGGGCGGCGCACCGCGCCGGACTGCTCACCGCCACGGTCGATCCCCGGTTCGGCGGCCCGGGACTGGGGCTGCTCGACACCGCGAGGATCCTGATCGCGCTCGGCCAGGGTGATCCCTCGGTCGCCCTGCTGGCTGCGAACACCCTCGCCGTCCATCAGGCCCAGGCCGCCACCGGGCACTGGCCCGAGAACTACTACGCCGACTTCCTGCGCCGTGGCCTGACCGGGCCGGCGCTGGTGAACGCGATCAGGGCCGAACCCGAACTCGGCGCCCCGGCGCGTGGCGGCATCCCGGCCACCACCCTCACCCGGCGCGGCGACGGCTGGCTGCTCTCGGGCCGCAAGGCGTACGCCACCGGCGGCACCGCACTGACCTATCACCTGGTCTGGGCGACGGTGATCGAACCGGACGGCGACCCCGACCGCCCCCGGGTCGGGCACGTCGTCGTGCCCGCCGGCGCCCCGGGGATCAGCTGGATCGCCACCTGGGACCACATCGGGCTGCGCGCCTCGAACACCCACGACGTCGTCTACGCCGACGTCGAGCTGCCGCTGGACGCCTTCGTCGAGATCCCGCGGCTTCCCGGCGGCGGCTACCGCGACCCGGCGGCGGCACCGGGGATCGGCAGTTTCGGGCATCCGGCGCTGTACATCGGCGTCGCCCGGGCGGCCCGGACCGCGTTCACCGCCTTCGCCACCGAACGGGTACCGACCGCGCTGGGCCGTCCGATCGCCACCACCGAGCGGATCCAGGCCGTGGCCGGTGAGATCGACGCCCAGATCGCCCAGGCCGAGACGTTGCTGTTCGGCGCGCTGCTGCGCGCCGAGGCCGGGGACGCCGATCACCTGGCGCAGCTGCCGTTGCTCAAGGTGCAGATCGCCCGGTCGGTGATCAGCGCGGTGAACACCGCAGTGGCGGCGCTGGGCAACCCGGCGCTGAGCCGGCACCTGTCGCTGGAGCGGCACCTGCGGGACGTGCTCTGCGTTCGGGTGCACCCGCCCCAGGAGGACGCCGCGCTGGTCGCGGCCGGCCGCCGGGTGCTCGGTGTCTGACCGGCGCCCGGTACCGACCCCCGAACCCTGACCACCGCTCCACAGCTCCGGCGCCCGCCGGAGTCACCACGCCGAAGCCCCTGCCGCACAACGGCTTTCACGGCACAACGGCCTACACGGAAAGAACGGACGATGACACGACCCCTTCCTCGCACCCGCAGCAGCCTGACGGTCACCGCTGCGGCCCTGGCCGCCACGTTCACCCTGGCCGCCTGCGGATCCGGCGGGGGCCAGACGTCCGCCTCCTCGGCCGTCGGGGACCCGGTGCCGGGTGGCACGCTCAAGGTGGCCTTCTGGCCCGACAACGCCGCCTTCACCTGCGTCGACCCGTTTCAGGTCTACTGGATCGAGCACCGCTCGGTGATCCGCAACCTGGCCGACTCGCTCACCGACCAGGACCCGGAGACCGGTGAGATCAAGCCCTGGCTGGCGAACAGCTGGACGATCAGCGCCGACGGCAAGGAGTACACCTTCAAGCTCCGTGACGGGGTGACCTTCAGCGACGGCAGCACGGTCGACGCCGCGGCGGTGAAGGCCAACTTCGACGGCTTCCAGCAGGCGGTCAAGGAGACCGCCGGAGCCGCCTTCGGGGCCAGCTACATCCTTGGCCTGGAACGCACCGAGGTGGTCGATCCGCAGACCGTGAAGCTGGTGTTCGCCACCCCGAACTCCTCGTTCCTGCAGGCGACCTCGACGACCAACCTGGCGATCATCTCGCCGGCCTCGTTCAAGAACAGCCTCGAGCAGCGGTGCTTGGGCAAGTTCACCGCCTCCGGACCGTTCACCCTGGCGAGCTACAAGCCGAACGAGCTGACCACGCTGAAGAAGCGCGCCGACTACGCGTGGGGTTCGGCGCTCTCGTCGAACACCAAGGCGCCCTATCTCGACGAGGTGCAGTTCAGCTACGTCGCCGAGGACAGCGTGCGCACCGGCAACCTGGTCTCCGGCGCGGTGGACGTCGCCTGGCCGCGCAACCCGTTCACGGTCGAGGACCGGCAGCTGATCGAGCAGTCCGGGGCGAAGCTCGAGTCCCGGCCGCTGCCCGGGGTCTCCTACACGTTCTTCGCGAACACCGCCGCCGGCCGTCCGCTGGCCGACCTCACCGTGCGCAAGGCCCTGTACAAGGCACTGGACGTGAAGACCTACGCCAGCACCATCTTCGGCGCGGACTACCCGGTCGTGGCCGGTGCCTTCGACTCGACCACCCCGTACTTCAAGAACGAGTCGGCGAAGCTCGGCCACGACCTCGACGGCGCCAAATCCCTTCTCGATCAAGCCGGTTGGCAGAGCGGCAGCGATGGCTACCGGTACAAGGCCGGCAAGAAGCTGACGCTGACCATCCCGGTGGCCCAGTTCAACGTCGGCTCCGAGCTCCTGCAGGACCAGCTCAAGCAGGCGGGCATCGACGCCGTCCTCGACGTGACCACCACCGCCGAGCGCCCGGCCAAGATCAAGAACGGTCAGTACGACCTGGTCGAGAACTACTTCACCCGCGCCGACCCGGGCGCGCTGCAGTTCATTCTCGACCCCGACCTGGCCAACTCGAAGGCGCAGGCGCTGAACGCGACGTCCGAGGCGACCCGGGCCAAGATCAAGGCGCTGTTCGCCGAGGCGGCGCAGACCACCGACCTGAAGCAGACCGAGGCCGCCTACGCCAGTCTGCAGGACCTGCTGATCGACGACGGGGTGACCTTCCCGGTCTTCGAACGGGTGCAGTACGCGGGGGTGGCCTCGAGCGTGCACGGATTCGGCTTCACCTCCGAGGCCTTCCTCAAGCTCAACGACGTGTGGAAGCAGTAGGAGGCGAACATGGGCCGGTACATCCTCGGCCGGGTGGCGCAGGCGATCGCCGTGCTCTGGGCAACCTTCACGGTCACCTTCGTGGTGCTCTACCTGCTGCCCAGCGACCCGGTGGAACTGCAGCTCGGCGCCGCCGGCATCGACGTCGACAAGCTCACCCCGGAGCAGCTCGACGCGGCGATGGCCCGTTACGGGCTCGACCAGCCGATGCTCACCCAGTACGGCGAACGTCTCGGCGGCTTCCTGCACGGCGACTTCGGCACCTCGATCGCCAAACAGGTGCCGGTGGGCGAGCTGATCGGGCAGCGGCTGGGACCGACCCTGGCGCTGACCGCTACTGCGGCCACGCTGTCGTTGCTGGCCGGCCTCGGCCTGGCCTACGCGGCGTCCTACCTGCGCTGGCGGCCGGCCCGGCTGCTGCTCAGCCGGCTGCCGTCGGTGGGGGCCTCGTTCCCGCAGTTCTTCGTCGGGCTGCTGCTGATCCAGTTGTTCTCGTTCACCCTGGGCTGGCTGCCGGCCACCGGCAGCCAGGGCTGGAAGTCGCTGGTGATGCCCGCGCTGACCATCTCGCTGCTCACCTCCTCGCTGCTGGCGCAGGTGCTGATGCGCAGCTTCGACGAGACGCTGGCGCAGCCGTACGTGACGACTGCCCGGGCCAAGGGACTCTCCCGGGCGGCGGTGCAGTGGCGGCACGCGTTCCGCAACGCGCTGCTGCCGGCGATGACGATTCTCGGCGTCCTGGTCGGTCTCACCGTGACCAGCGCGATCGTGGTCGAGACCGTCTTCGCCCGCAACGGGGTCGGCAAGCTCGCCCAGGAATCGGTTCTGGCGCAAGACGTTCCGGTGGTGCTGGCGATCGTCTCACTGGCCGCGGCGGTCTTCGTGGTGGTCAACCTGATCGTCGACCTGCTCTACCCGCTGCTCGATCCTCGGATCGTCAGCGTCCAGCGAAAGGCGTTGGCCCGATGACTGTCTCGATCGATTCGACCTCCACCCGAACCACCGCCACCACGTCGCCCGGCCCCGGCGGCGCCGATGCCCCACCGGGCGCACTCTCCGGCGCAGGCCTGCCCCATGGATTGCGCCATCGATTGCGTCGTGGATTGCGCCATCGATTGTCAGGCGGACGGCGCGGCGCACTGCTGGCCTCGTTGCGAACCCTTTCCGGCCGGCCGGGCTTC
>DAIOVT010000053.1:0-13326 GCA_036758885.1 Kineosporiaceae bacterium | reverse complement strand
CCGCCAGGTCGACGCCTTCCTGCGTCAGGTGAACGTGGTGCTGGACGCCGCCGCGGCGCCGGCCCGGGCGGCGTCCCGGCCGCTGCGGGTGGTCGACCTGGGCTGCGGCAACGCCTACCTGACCTTCGCCGCGCACCGGTTCCTCAGCGAGCGGCTCGGCGGCCTGGACGGCGCCGGGGTGCGCACCATGGGCATCGACGTGCGCCCCGAAATGGTGCGCCGGAACACCGGACTGGCCGCCCGGATCGGCTTGCCGGGCCTGGAGTTCCGCGCCGCGGCCATCGCCGAGGCCGCCCTGGACCAGGCACCCGATCTGGTGCTCGCGCTGCACGCCTGCGACACCGCGACGGACGACGCCCTGGCGGTCGCCGCGCGGGCCGGCGCGGGCGCCGTCCTGGCTGCGCCGTGCTGTCATCACGACCTGCACCGGCAGCTCTCCGAGGTGCGCCGCGGTGGCACCCCGCCGCCGCAACCGTTCGGTCCGTTGCTCGCCGAGGCGATCCTGCGGCAGCGGTTCGCGGACGTGCTGACCGACACCTTCCGCGCCGAACTGATGCGCCAGGCCGGCTACCGGGTCGAGGTCGTGGAGTTCATCGACTCCCGGCACACGCCGCGCAACGCGATGCTGCGGATGCGCCGGGCTCGCGACGGGGCGCCGGCCCCCTCGGACACCGAGCTTCGCGAACTGGCCCGGATGTGGCAGGTGCGTCCGTATCTGCTCGACGCGCTGGGGGAGTCGCTGCCCGCCGACCTGGTGCGTGCCGTGGGGCCGCGCCGATGACCCGGGGGCGTGCGGCGGCATCGGTGCTCACCCTGCTGCTGCTCGTGATCGCTTGTGCCGCAGGCTGTTCCGGTGGTGCGCTGCCCGCGTCCTCGTCCGGTTCCGCCTCTGGAGCATCGGCCGGATCGTCGGTCGGATCGTCGGTCGGATCGCCGGCTGCAGGCTCGCCCAGGGGTCCGTCGTCCACCGGTTCGGACGCCTCGGACGACGCGGCGCAGGACGAGACGGTGACCGTGACCGCGACCGCCGACCGGGTGCTCAAGGATCCGGATCTGACCGAGAGTTCCGACCTCGCCGCCAGCCCGCAGCACGACGGGTTGCTCTGGACCACCAACGACTCGGGCAACGCTCCGGTGATCTACGGGGTGGGTCGCGACGGCCGCACCGCGGTCAGACTGCGGGTGCGCGGGTCGAGCGACGTCGACTGGGAGGGGCTGGCCGCCTGGCGGGGGGCCGACGGCGTCGCCTACCTGGCGATCGGCGACATCGGCGACAACGGCGCGGTGCGCTCGACGCTCGAGGTGGCGATCGTCAAGGAGCCAACCGAGCTGCCCGCGTCCGGGGCCACGCTGACGGTGACCCCGGTGCGCCGGATCACGCTGACCTATCCGGACCGGGCCCGGGACGCGGAGACCCTGATGGTCGATCCGCGGGACGAACGGATCCTGATCGCCGGCAAGGGATTGCAGACCCGGCTCTTCGAGGTGCCCGCCACCGCCTGGCCCGGACGGCGCACCGGCCAGGACCGGGCCGGGCTGAAGGCGGCCGGCGTGCTGCCGATGCTGTTCGCCACCGACGGGGTCGCCCTGCCCGGCGGGCAGCTGCTGATCCGTACCTACACCACGCTGGCGTTGGTGTCACCGCTCGCCGCCGGTGCGGAACCGCGACGACTGGCCACGGTGGCGTTGCCGAGCCAGCGTCAGGGGGAGGGTGTGGCGGCCGCCGACGGGCAGGTGTACCTGTCCACCGAGGGCACCGGCATGGCGGTGCTGCGGTTCGCCATGCCCCAGGTCTTCAGCTCGCAGATGTGATCCGAAGGACCACCTGAGAAACTGACCGGTGGTCAGCGCCGTCCCAGCGCCCGGCCCGCCGCACCATCGGAGGAGGCCTCGATGAACCTCGTGGAGACCGGTCTGGACGAGCTGCGCGCCGCCCTCGACGCCGGACGGGTCAGCAGCGTCGGGCTGGTCGCGGACCACCTGGCCCGGATCGCGTACTACGACCATCACGGGATCAGGCTGAACGCGGTGCCCGTGCTCAACCCGGAGGCGTTCACCGACGCCCGTGCGTCCGACGAGCGCCGGGCGGCCGGGCGCAGCCTGGGCCCGCTCGACGGCATCCCGTTCGTCGCCAAGGACAGCTACAAGGTGCGCGGGCTGCCGGTCGCCTCGGGCTCACCGGCGTTCGCCGACCTGGTGGCCACCGACGACGCCTTCTCGATCGCCCGGCTTCGTGCCGCCGGCGCCGTCTGTCTCGGTCTGACCACCATGCCGCCGATGGCCAACGGCGGTATGCAGCGTGGTGTCTACGGCCGCGCCGAGAGCCCGTACAACGCCAACTTCCTCACCTCCGCCTGGGCCTCGGGCTCGTCCAACGGTTCGGGCACCGCGACGGCCGCCGGCTTCGCCGCGTTCGGTCTCGGCGAGGAGACCTGGTCCTCCGGCCGGGCGCCGGCGAACAACAACGGTCTGGTCGCCTACACCCCCTCGTGGGGGGTGATCTCGATGCGCGGCAACTGGCCGCTGGTGCCGACCATGGACGTCGTCGTGCCGCACACCCGCAGCGTGGACGACCTGTTCGAGGTGCTCGAGGTGATCGTCGCCGACGACCCCGAACCGCGCGGCGACTTCTGGCGGGTGCAGTCCTGGGTCGAGATCCCGGCCAGCAGCGCGCTGCGTCCGGCGGACTACCGGGAGCTGGCCCGCACCGGTGCGCTCGCCGGCAAGCGGATCGGTCTGCCGCAGATGTACCTGGGCCGCGGCGAGCACGCGGTGCCGACCCGGCCCTCGGTGGCCGCGCTGGCCGAGGCCGCGGCCGAGGAACTGCGCGCCCTCGGCGCCGAGGTGGTGCTCACCGATCTGCCGGTGATCCGGGCCTACGAGTCGAGCCACGGCCATGTCGGCGGCGGCTACCAGGGCGGTCTCGCCGAGAGCGGGTTCGTGCCCGCCGAGTTCGCCGAGGCCGAGCTGATCGACCTGGCCGCCTTCGGCATCGACGACTTCCTGCGGGCCAACGCCGAGGCCGCGGCGCCGGACGGGCCGGCCCCGAGCGGTCCGCGCCGGATCGCCGACGTCGACGCGGCCAAGGTCTTCCCGCGCCCACCGGGGCAGCTGCCCGACGAGTACGGCGACGACTTCGGCATGGGTGACTACGTGCGTCTCGCCGCCGAACGCGGGGTGCATGCGCCGGCCGACATTCCGCACCTCGGCGACGGGGTGCGCGGCCTGGACCGGGCCCGCCGCGAGCTGTTCGAGGCCTGGCTGGACGAGCAGGGTCTGGACGCGCTGATCTTCCCCGCCTCGGCCGACATCGCGCCGTCCGACGCCGACACCCGGCAGACCTCCCACGACATCGCCTGGCGCAACGGCACCTGGGTGGCCAACGGCAACCTCGTGGTGCGCCACCTCGGCATTCCGACGGTCACCGTGCCGATGGGCATGCTCGCCGACATCGGCATGCCCTCGGGGCTGACCTTCGCGGGCCGGGCCTGGCGGGACGCCGATCTGCTGGCGATGGCCTGGGAGTACGACAACGCCGGACGGCGCCGCCTCGCCCCGCCGCGCACCCCGGAGCTGCCCGCCTCGGCGCTGCCGTCGGCCGCCGCGTCGGGCTCGGCCCCGCAGCTGGTCGTGGACGTCGAACTCGACCGCGAGCGGCCGGACTCCCGGCTCGGCGTGGTGATCTCCGGGCAGGTCGGTGCGGACGGGGCCACCGGCGTCGAGGTGACCGTGAATGGCGAGCGGGTGCCGTCCGAGGTGGACGGGCGCAGCTTCCGCGCGGCCACCGACCTGCCCGGCGACGTGCACAACACCCCGCACAGCACCTGGCGCGCGCCCTACGGCAGCGTCGTGATCGTCACCGTCACCGGGCCGTGGGGCACGGTCGGCGGCTACCGGATCGCCGGCGGCGTCTGACTCAGCCGAGCTGCTCCACCACGTGGTCGACGCAGGCGGTCAGCGCCTGCACGTCGTCGGGGTCGATCGAGGGGAACATCGCCACCCTGATCTGGTTCTGGCCGAGCTTGCGGTACGGCTCGACGTCGACGATGCCGTTGGCGCGCAACGCCTTCGCCACGGCTGCGGCATCGATCTGCTCGGCGAAGTTGATCGTGCCGACCACGTGCGAGCGTAGCGCCGGTTCGGTGACGAACGGCGTCGTGTACTCCCGTGCCTGCGCCCACGAGTAGAGCCGGGCGGCGGAGTCGGCGGTGCGTGCCGTGGCCCAGTCCAGGCCGCCGTTGCCGTTCAGCCAGTCCACCTGCTCGGCCAGCATCACCAGGGTGGCCAGCGCCGGGGTGTTGTAGGTCTGGTTCTGCCGGGAGTTGCTGATCGCGGTGGGCAGGTCGAAGAAGTCGGGCACCCAGCGGCCGGAGGCGGCGATCTGCTCGACCCGGGCCAGCGCCGCCGGCGAGAAGGCGGCCAGCCAGAGGCCGCCGTCCGAACCGAAGGACTTCTGCGGGGCGAAGTAGTAGACGTCGCACTCGGCCATGTCGACGGCCAGGCCGCCGGCGCCCGAGGTGGCGTCGATCAGCAGCAATGCCTCCTCGGCGGTGGTGCCGGCCACCCGGCGCACCGGCGCCATCACCCCGGTGCTGGTCTCGTTGTGCGCCCAGGCATAGACGTCGACGCCGGCCTCGGCCTTCGGCTCGGGCAGCCCGCCCGGGTCGGCGCTGATCACGGTCGGCTCGCCGAGGAACGGGGCGCGCTGGGTGACCTTGGCGAACTTGCTCGAGAACTCGCCGAAGGTCAGGTGCTGGCTGCGCTCGCGGACCAGCCCGAACGCGGCGACGTCCCAGAAGCAGGTGGCACCGCCGTTGCCGAGCACGATCTCGTAACCCTCGGGCAGCCCGAGATAGCTGCTCAGTCCGGTGCGGACGCGTTCGACGACCTGCCGCACCGGGGCCTGGCGGTGCGAGGTGCCGAGCACGCCGGTCTCGGCGAGACGGCGTACCTGCTCGGTGCGGATCTTGCTCGGCCCGGAGCCGAAGCGTCCGTCGGCGGGGAGCAGGTTCGCGGGGATCCGGATGGCATCGGTCGATGTGCTCACCCCCCGATTCTTTCGCACCCTCGTGGATGCTCCGAATCCGGGCGCTCGTGATCCGTTCCGGTGATCCGTTCTGTTGGACACGAACCCTCCGGAGATCGGCGGGATCGTGTCCAACGGAACGGATCTTGGCCCGGTGGGCATGTCGCAGGGTGGATACAGGTCGGCGACAGGGGTGCGACATCGCGCCGATAGCCTCTCGAACATGACATTTCGAGGCGATGGGGGAGCCCGCCGGGCATGGTTCGTGATCACCATGACGGCGCTGGCGCTGGGGGCGGCCGGCTGTGGCACGGTCGAGGCCGGGGTGGTCGCGGATCCGGGTGGTTCGGCGGACGGCGCCCCGGCGGCGAGCGGTACAGGGGCGAGCACCTCGTCGTCCGCGCTCGCCCCGGACGCCTCGGCGCAGCCGTCGGGGGCACACGTGCCGGGGCTGGGCTTCGGTGAGATCCCACCGGTGCCGCTGTTCGAACTGCCCGACCTGACCATGCTGGACGCATCGCTGTCCGGTTTCGCGACCGCGGCGAACACCACGTTGGCCGGTCTGCCCGGAGTGCGGGTGAGCACCGCGAGCTGTGACGCGAGCGGCAAGGTGATCAACGGTGGTTCGGCGCTGCGGCTCTACGGCGACGGTTCGGGCAACTACGTCGGTCCGGACGGCCGGATGACCAACTACGGCGACGGCTCGGGCAGCTACACGATCAACGGCACCAAGGTCACCGTCTACGGCGACGGTTCGGGCAACTACCGCAAGGGCGCGGTCGAGGTGATCAGCTACGGCGACGGTTCGGGTTCCTACACCGACGGCCGGGTCCGGGTGCGGCTCTACGGTGACGGCTCGGGCAACTACACCGCCGGTACCGAGAAGATCGTCAACTACGGAGACGGATCCGGTTCGTACACAACGGGTTCGGTGACCATCACGAACTACGGCGACGGCTCGGGGGCCTACGAGAGCCCGGCGCTGACCATCCGCAACTACGGCGACGGCACCGGCCAGGTGAACGGCGTCCCGGCGAAGCTCGAGCCGATCGCCGAGGTGCCCGAGCTCGGCCACTTCCCGAAGATGGGCACCATCCGGCCGATCAAGGCCTGTGCCACCCGCATCTCGCTGCGCGACGACGTACTCTTCGACTTCGACAGCAGCGAGCTCCGCCCGGAGGCCGGACCCGTTCTGCGGAAGGTGGTCTCGATGTTCGCGGCGGGCAAGGTGCCGGCCGCCGAGATCGAGGGGCACACCGACGCGAAGGGGGACGACGCCTACAACCGCTCGCTCTCCGAGCGCCGGGCGGCGAGCGTGGTCGCCGCGCTGACCGCGGACGGCGCCACCGCGACACTCACCGCGCAGGGCTTCGGGGAACAGCGGCCGGTGGCCCCGAACACGTTGGACGGCAAGGACTATCCCGCCGGACGCCAGCTCAACCGCCGCGTCGACATCGTCATCCCCACCGTTGGAGCAGGTTCATGAACAAGGTCTCGATGTTCCCCCCGGCCAGCGGCGCGGGCCGTCTCGCGGCTGCCGCCGCGGGCGCCGTCCTGCTGCTGACCACGGCCGGTTGCGGGGTCGAGGTGATGGGCCAGGGGGCGTCGTCCTCGACCTCTGCGGCGAGCTCGCCGACCGCCGCCGCCTCGCCCGGCGAGCCGACCGGTGCCGCCAACAGTTCGACGGTGCAACTCGAGACGTCGCCCTCGGCCGAGCAGAGCAGTGCCAGCACTCCACTGAACGAGCGCAACTACCAGGAGTGGAGCGGGCAGCTTCGGCAGCGAGCCGGCCAGAACCTCTCCTGCAACAAGCCGGTGACCCTCGTCCAGGACGCGACGCTGGTGGCGCTGAGTGGGCACTGCGGCACCGTCACGGTGCAGGGTGCCGGCATCACCGTCGTCGCCGACGAGATCGACACCCTGGTGACCGTCGGCGACGTGGCCGTCGTGGTCGCCAGGAGCATCGCCCGGGTCACCATCCAGGGGTCCGGCAGCGAGGTCTACTGGGCCCAGGGGCAGCCCGAGATCAGTGACTCCGGCGAGGTGAACGTGGCCCGTCAGATCCCCGAGAAGCCCTGAGCCGCATGACGATCGACGCCATCGACCCGTCCCGGGAGCCGTCGTCGGCACCCGCCCGGACCCGAGTGCTGCTGGTCGACGACGAGGAGGCGATCACCACGGTGCTCGCGCCGTTCCTGAGCCGTTCCGGGTTCGCCGTCGCCACCGCGGACGACGGCCACGTCGCGCTCGAGATGTGCCGTCGGGAGCGTCCTGACATCGTGGTCTGCGACGTGATGATGCCGACCGTCGACGGCCGCGAGGTGGTGCGCCGGTTGCGGGCCGAGGAGGACTGGACGCCGGTGATCCTGCTGACCAAGGTCGGCGAGAGCCAGGAACGCTCGGCCGCGCTCGACGAGGGCGCCGACGACTACCTGAACAAACCGTTCGACCCGCAGGAACTGGTCGCCCGGATCAAGGCGGTGCTGCGCCGGCTCACCCCGGGCGAGCGTCCGCTGGCCGCGGCGAGCCGGCTGGTCGCCGGTGAGCTGGTGCTCGACCGCACTTCGCGCCGGGTGTTCCTGGCCGGGCGCGAGGTCACCCTGACCCCGCGCGCCGGCCTCTTGCTCGACTACCTGATGAGCCGCCCGGGCGAGCTGCACACCCGGGATCGGCTGCTGTCGGTGCTCTGGGGCTTCGACTTCCCGGCCGGCACCCGCGCCGTGGACCACCGGATCGCCGAGATCCGCCGGGTGCTCGGTGAGGACCCGGTCACGCCGCGGTTCATCGAGACCGTGCCGTCGATGGGTTATCGGTTCCGGGCCTCGGTGGTTCGTGGCTGAGCCCGGCGCCGGCCCGGTGCCCCCGGACGGCGCCTGGTGGCGCGTCGCGCTGATCCCCGCAGGCGCCGGGATCGTCGCTGCCGCAGGGCTTCTGCTCATCGACCCCGGCATCGCCGTGCGGGTCACCATGAAGCCGGCGTTCGTCGTCCTGCTGGCCGGGGTACTGATCACCGCCGGCTGGCTGGGTGCCGGTGCCCTGATCCGGCGCAACCGCCGGCGCACCGCTCTGGCGGTCGCCGCGGCGGCCGAGCAGGCGCACGCCCAGGCCCGCGCGGAGCACCGGCGGTTCCTCGGCCGGCTGGATCACGAGCTGAAGAACCCGGTGACCGCGATCCGGGCGGCGATCGCCGCACACGCCGACGCCGGTCAGCCACCGCTGCGCACCGCCGACGAGCAGGCCGCCCGGCTCGCGGTGGTGGTCACCGATCTGCGCAAGCTGGCCGAGTTGCAGACCAGCGAGCTCGAGCGGGAGCAGGTCGATCTGCACGCGCTGGTCGAGGACGTCGTCGCCACGCTGCGCGGCGAGCTCGCGGTGGCCGGTGAACTGCGCGACCTGCGGATCAGCTTCCCGCAGGCGCCCTGGCGGGTGCCCCCCGTGGTCGGCGACTCCGACCTGCTCTTCCTGGCGCTCTACAACGTGCTCTCGAACGCCCGGAAGTTCACCGTCGACGGCGACCTGATCGAGATCCGGGCCGGGGACGGCGACGGGTTCGTCGACATCGACATCGCCGACACCGGCCGCGGCATCCCCGAGGAGGACGTCGCCGCGGTCTGGGAGGAGCTGTCCCGGGCGAGCAACGCCAGGTCGGTACCCGGCTCGGGGCTGGGCATGACCATGGTGCGCACCGTCGTCGAACGGCACGGCGGCCGGGTGCAGCTGCGCTCCCGGCTGGGGGAGGGCACCAGCGTTCGGCTCAGCCTGCCCACCGTCCCCACCCCGTGATCATGCAGAACTGCACGCCCCACCGGGCGCCGCGGCAACCCTCACCCGCGGTGATCATGCAGAACTGCTTCGGGCCCCGAAGCAGTTCTGCATGATCACCGCGGGGTGGGGTGGAGGAGGGGCGACGGACGACGACCGGTGGGTCAGGCGGGGACGACGGCCCGGGACTCGTCCCAGCCGGCGACCTCGGTGACCGGACGCGGCCCGTGGCCCACGTAGCGGGCCGAGGGACGCACCAGCCGGGAGGTCTTCTTGTGCTCCAGGATGTGCGCCGACCAGCCGGCCGTGCGAGCGCAGGTGAACAACGCCGGGAACATGTGCGCGGGAACCTCGGCGAAGTCCAGCACCACCGCCGCCCAGTACTCGACGTTGGTCGCCAGCACCCGGCCGGGGCTGCGTTCCTGCAACTGACGCAACGCCTCCTGCTCCAGCGCGCGGGCCACCTCGTAGCGAGGGGCGCCGAGGCGTTCCGCGGTGGCCCGCAGCACCCGGGCCCGCGGGTCCTCGGCACGATAGACCCGGTGCCCGAACCCCATCAGCCGTTCGCCCCGGTCGAGCACACCGCGCACGTAGCTCGCGGCGTCCCCGGTCTGTTCCACGCCCTCGATCATGTGCAGCACCCGGGCCGGCGCCCCGCCGTGCAGCGGACCGCTCATCGCACCGACCGCGCCGGAAAGACAGGCGGCCACGTCGGCACCGGTGCCCGCGATCACCCGCGCGGTGAACGTCGAGGCGTTCATACCGTGCTCGGCGGCCGAGACCCAGTACGCATCAACGGCTTCCACGTGTCGCGGGTCGGGCTCGCCGCGCCAGCGGGTCATGAACCGCTCGACCACGGTCGAGGCCTTGTCCACCTCGCTCTGCGGCACCATCGGCTTGTCCAGGCCGCGAGCGCTCTGCCCGACGTAGCTGATCGCCATCACCGAGGCCCGGGCCAGGTCCGCGCGCACCTGCTCGGGAGTCAGGTCGAGGATCGGACGCATCCCCCAGACCGGGGCCAGCATCGCCAGCGCGCTCTGCACGTCGACCCGCACGTCGCCGGTGTGCACCGGCAGCGGGAACGGTTCGGCGGCGGGCAGTCCGGGGTCGAACTCGTCGTCCACCAGCAGGCCCCAGACGGGGCCGAAGCTCACCCGGTCGACCAGTTCGGTGATGTCGACGCCGCGGTACCGCAGCGCCCCACCCTCGCGATCGGGCTCGGCGATCGCCGTCTCGAAGGCGACCACGCCTTCGAGGCCAGGAACGAAGGCATCGGACTCGGACATGCTCGGCCTCCCACGGTGCTGTGCTGGTGCGGTGGACGTTCGCCGGCTGCGGTCGAGCCGGCGGTGCTGGTTCGCTGGTTCATCATCGGGACGTCGGCCGGTGGAAAGTCGGTCGAAGACGGGTGTTCATCTGCCGGACGTCTGGTCGGGGCAGGCGATTCAGCTGACGGTCCGACCGGCGGTTCAACTCGCGTCCCGCAGCCACAATGGCTGCAGGGTCCGTTCAGCTTCCCCGGCTGAGCTGTGAGCAATCCCATGCCCGAGGAGCGCGTGAAACCAGATGAATCCTCTTGACTACGCAGGTCAGCGGGTCGGCTACGCCGGAGAGCTGCTCGAGCAGCAACTCGCCGAGCACCCGCTGGCTCAGTTCGAGCGCTGGTACGCCGACGCGGTCGGGGCGGGTGTGCCCGAACCGAACGCCATGGTGCTGGCGACGGTCGGGCCACCCGTCGGACCGCACGCGGTCCCCTCGGCACGCACCGTGCTGCTCAAGGCCGCCGACCGGCTGGGCTTCTCCTTCTTCACCAACCACGACTCGGTCAAGGGCCGCCAGCTCGCCGCCGACCCCTGGGTGGCGCTGGTCTTCCCGTGGCACGCGATGCATCGGCAGGTGCGCGTCGCCGGACGGGCCGAGCGGGTGGACGTCGAGGCCGCCCGGGAGTACTTCGGCTCGCGGCCCTACGGCTCCCGGATCGGGGCCTGGGCGAGCCGGCAGTCCCGCGAGCTGGAGGATCGCTCCGAGCTCGAACGCCGGATCCAGGAGCTGGAGCGGCGTTGGCCCGATCGCGGCCGGGCCGACGACGTGCCGCTGCCCGAGTTCTGGGGCGGATACCTGGTGCGTCCGGTCGAGCTGGAGTTCTGGCAGGGCCGGCCCTCCCGCCTGCACGACCGGCTGGCGTTCCTCGCCGGTGCGCCGGGTGTGGCTGAGGCGCCCGAACCCGCGGTGCTGGACGACGCCGCCGCCTGGCGGGTGGTCCGCCGCCAGCCCTGACCGGACTGCCGGCCGGCGTCCCCGGCAAGGACTCCGGGATCGGACGGCGCCCGGACAGGCAACAGCCCGTGGGCTGCCGGACTCGGCCGGCCTCCGCGATGGACGTCGCGCGGAACCCACGGGCTGCGGTGACTGCCTTCAGTCGCCGACCGCCTTGCGGTCGACGCCCCGTCCCAACGGGCGGGACAGTCCGTCCGACTGTGTTGCGTAGCGGCTAGCGGACAGCCACCTCACGCGTCCGTCTGTCAATCACTTCTCGGACCACCTCCTTTCCCGTGTACCGCGGACGTTAGGCCGCCCCCTTCACCGGGCGCAACGGGTTTGGGCCGAGCCTCCTCTACCCTCGCCGTTATGCCAGAGATCGCCCACAGCCTGACCCGGATGACGGGTCGCGACCGGCACGAACGGGGCCGTGTCGGTTCGACGCTGGAACTGCTCTTCGACCTGACCTTCGTGGTCGCCTTCGGGGTGGCCGGCAACGAGGCGGCCCATCTGGTCTCCGAGGGGGAGAACCGGACGGCGGTCTTCGGCTTCTGCTTCGTGATGTTCGCGGTGATCTGGGCGTGGATCAACTTCACCTGGTTCGCCTCGGCCTTCGACGTCGACGACTGGTTCTACCGGCTGGTCACCATGCTGCAGATGATCGGCGTGCTGATCTTCGCGATGGGGATCGCGCCGCTGTTCGACTCGCTGCACCACGGCCATGTCGACAACACCGTGATCGTGATGGGTTACGTGGTCATGCGGGTGGCCATGATCATCCAGTGGCTGCGCGCCTACCGGGAGGCCCCCGAGTACCGCTCCACCGCTCGCATCTACATCATCACCCTGGTGGTGGCCCAGATCGGCTGGGTGATCCAGGCGTTCGCGCATGTCTCGCTGCCGGTGTTCATCGCCGCGGCCGCGGTCCTGATCCTGATCGAACTGGCCGGCCCGTTCGTCGGCGAGACCCGGGGCAGCGGTACGCCCTGGCACCCGCACCACATCGCGGAACGGTACGGAGCGCTGGCGATCATCACCCTCGGCGAAGGGGTCGTCGGCACGGTGGCCGCCGAGTCGGGTGCCGTGCAGCGGGCGGGTGGCTGGACCGGCCAGGCGGTGCTGGTGGTCACTGCGGGCATCGGGCTGACCTTCGCGCTGTGGTGGATGTACTTCGCGGTCGAGCACGCCGAGGGTCTGCACGCCTCCCCGCAGAAGTCGTTCCTGTGGGGCTACGGGCATCTGCCGCTGTTCGCGGCGCTGGCCGCGGTCGGTGCCGGCCTGCACATCGCCGGCTACGTGATCGAGGGCGACACCCATGCCTCGATGGTGACCGCGGTGGCCTGGGTGGCGGTGCCCGTGGCCGTGGTCCTGGTGATGCTGGTGCTGCTGCACTCGTGGCTGTTCGCCGAACGCGACAGCTTCCATCTCCTGCTGATCGCGCTGACCCTCGTGGTGCTCGCGATCGCACTGTGGATGGCCCGGGCCGGCGTCTCCATGGGCTGGTGCCTGATCGTGGTCATGCTCTCCCCGGTGGTCGCGGTGCTCGGGTTCGAGACCGTCGGCTACCGGCATCAGGCGCAGATGCTCGAGCGCGTCCGGGCCAGGCACGAGGACGGCTGACCCGGCAGGCCAGGTGATCGGCCGACCGGCTGATCCGAGCTGATTTCAACCGATCTCAGCCGATCTCAGCCGATCTCAGCCGATCTCGGCAAGCCGGGCCAGGGCCTCGGCCCGCTGCTCACCCAGGTCGATGATCCGCTGCGGGTACCCGTGGGCATAGCCGTCGGCGGCGAGCCACGGGGTGTGCGCCGCAGCGCCGTGCAGGTGCGCGAGTTCGGGCACGTAGCGGCGCACGTAGGCGCCGTCCGGGTCGAAGCGCGTGCCCTGGGTGACCGGGTTGAAGATCCGGAAGTAGGGCGCGGGATCGGTTCCGGAACCGGACGTCCACTGCCAGCCGTGACTGTTGCTGGCCAGGTCGCCGTCCCGCAGCCAGTGCATGAAGTACCGGGCGCCGTGCTGCCAGTCGATGTGCAGGTGCTTGACCAGGAAGCTGGCCACCACCATGCGTAGCCGGTTGTGCATCCAGCCCTCGGTGCGCAACTGGCGCATACCCGCGTCGACGAACGGGAACCCGGTGCGTCCGTGCTGCCAGGCCTGCCAGCGCGCGGCGGTGGGCGGGTCGGCGTCCGGGTCGTCGAACCGCATCCGGGCGAACTGCTCCCGGTAGGCACGCCTGGCCGAATCGGGGTGATGCCACATCACGTCCGCGTAGAACTCCC
>DAIOVT010000052.1:4532-13376 GCA_036758885.1 Kineosporiaceae bacterium | reverse complement strand
ACCCCGGCCGGTACGCCTTCGGCGCGGCGACCACCGCGGCGACGGCGGGCGCCTTCTCCCGCCCCGGAACCGACGCCGCCTTCTTCCGGCAGAACGACTTCGCCGTCCGGCACGCGGTGCGCACCTTGGCCGAGCGGGGTGGGCGGGGGCGCCGTCCGGCGGTTGCCATCACCCGGCCGCGGGGCCGGGCCGAGCACACGATCCGGACGTTCCGCGACGCCCGGCACCCCGCCGCGGCCGCGGCGCTCGCCGAGGCACTTCGTGAGGACGCATCCCGGCACTCCCCCTCCTACCCCGGGCCGCAGGATCTGGTCGCGCCGCAAGCCACCGGCACGGCTCCGCCACCCGAGCAGTACCTGCTGCTGATGGACGGCGAGCGAGCCGTCGGCCTCGCCGTCCATGGCCCGGACCAGCACCCGGGCACCGGACGGCTGCGGCTGCTGTGGACGGCGCCCACCCGGCGCGGTCAGGGGCTCGGCCGGCTGCTGCTCGAGCGGGTGCAGGACGAAGCGGCAACGGCCGGTCGGACGAATCTGACCGCGAGCGTCGGGCCCCGCCACCCGGAGTTCACCCGACTGCTGCGCGCAGCGGGATGGACCGCAGAATCGGCCACAGATCAGTACTCGGCGAACCTGAAAGCCATTGCCCCGGAAAGGATCGCGTGATGAGCCAGCTGCACCTTGCGGTCGCCCTGGACGGTGCCGGCTGGCACCCGGCGGCCTGGCAGGAGGCGACGGCCCGGCCCCGCGAACTGCTCACCGCGCAGTACTGGGTGGATCTCGTCACCCGGGCGCGGGCCGGCCTGCTGGACCTGGTGACCATCGAGGACTCCCTGGCCCTGCAGTCCACCGATCTCGACGCCCCCGACGGCCGGGTCGACCGGGTGCGCGGCCGGCTCGACGCGGTGCTGATCGCCGCCCGCACCGCCCCACTGGTCGACGGCATCGGTCTCGTTCCGAGCATCATCGCGACCCACACCGAGCCGTTCCACATCTCCAAGGCGATCGCCACGCTCGACTACGTCAGCAACGGACGGGCCGGCGTCCGGGTGCAGGTCTCACCCCGCCCGTACGAGGCAGAACTCTTCGGGCGCAGGGAGTTCGGCGACCTTGCTGCCGCCCTCGCCGGCGGTGTTCCTCCGGCGAACCTGGTCGCCGACCTGCTGGCCGAGGCGAGCGACCACATCGAGGTGCAGCGCCGGCTGTGGGACAGCTGGCAGGACGACGCCGAGATCCGCGACATCGCCACCGGACGCTTCATCGACCGGGACCGGTTGCACTACATCGACTTCGAGGGACGCTGGTTCGCGGTGAAGGGGCCCTCGATCACGCCGCGGCCACCACAGGGGCAACCACCGGTGCTGGTGCTCGCGCACACCTCGCAGGTGGCTGCCTTCGGTGGCCGGGTCGCCGACGTCGTGGTGGTCACCCCGCAATCGGCCGAGGGCATCGCCGAGTTCGCCGGCGCCGTCGCCCAGGCACGCATCGACGCCGGCCGGGACGCCGAGACGGTGCACGTGTTCGCCGACGTCGCGGTGGCGCTGGACGGCGCCCGCGAACCGGCCCGGGACCGGCTCGCCAGGCTCGACGAGGCCGCCGCACTGACCTGGACCGGCGACGACGTGCCGCTGCTGCAGGGATCGGCGAGCGAGATCGCCGACGTGCTGGCCGAATGGCAACGGCACGGGGTCACCGGGTTCCGGCTGCGGCCGGCGACCCTGCCGGTGGATCTCGAGTTGATCAGCGGTGAACTCGTGCCGGAGCTGCAGCGCCGCAAGCTGTTTCGCACCGCGTACGCCGGCGCGACGCTGCGCGACCGGCTCGGCCTGCCCCGCCCGGTGAACCGCTACCAGGTCGCGGCGAACGGAAGCGTCCGATGACCACCGGCAGGTCTCCCACGAACGGCCGGGACCACCACGGCCCCAAGCAGATCCACCTCGCGGCGCACTTCCCGGGGGTGAACAACACCACCGTCTGGAGCGACCCGGAATCGGGCAGCCACATCGAGTTCGGCTCGTTCGTGCGACTGGCGCAGGCGGCCGAGCGGGCCAAGTTCGACTTCTTCTTCCTGGCCGAGGGGTTGCGGCTGCGCGAGTACGCCGGACGCATCCACGACCTCGACGTGGTGGGCCGCCCGGACACCTTCACCGTGCTCACAGCCCTGGCCGCGGTCACCGACCGGATCGGGCTGGCCGGCACCGTCAACTCCACCTTCAACGAGCCGGTCGAGGTGGCCCGGCAGTTCGCCTCCCTCGATCATCTGTCGGCTGGCCGGGCAGCCTGGAACGTGGTCACCTCCTGGGACGCCTTCACCGGTGAGAACTTTCGCCGGGGCGCCTACCTGGCCGAGGAGGACCGCTACGAGCGGGCACAGTCCTTCCTGGACGCCGCCTTGCGGCTGTTCGGCTCCTGGCGCCCGCAGGATCTGGTGATCGACCAGGGCACCGGAACCTTCCTCGCCAACCCCGACGCGGGCAGTTTCGAGCACGTCGACTCCCAGTTCGACATCCGCGGCCAGTTCTCGGTGCCGCGCTCACCACAGGGCCGGCCGGTGATCCTGCAGGCGGGCGACTCCGAACGCGGCCGCGAGTTCGCCGCGGCGAGCGCGGACGCCATCTTCACCCGGCACGGCACCCTCGAGGCCGGACAGGCCTTCTACGCGGATGTGAAGGGCCGGCTGAAGGCCCACGGCCGGGACCGGCAGGACCTGCTGATCCTGCCGGCGGCCACGTTCGTGCTCGGCGACACCGATACCGAGGCGGCCGAACTCGCCGACGAGGTGACCCGGGCGCAGAACAGCGGACCGACCGCGCTGCGGTTCCTGGAACAGGTCTGGAACACCGACCTTTCCGGTTACGACCCGGACGGTCCGCTGCCGGACGTCGACCCGGTCGACGGCCCGAACGAGATCGTGCGCGGGCGGGCCGCCGTCCGGCAGTTCAGCGACCGGCACCGGATCGCGGCGCAGTGGCGCGAGCGGGCCGCCGCCGAGAACCTCTCGATCCGGCGGCTGGTGGTCGCGGTCAGCGGCCGGCAGACCTTCGTCGGTTCACCGGCCACGGTCGCCCGCGAGATCGATGCCCGGGTGCAGGCCGATGCCGCCGACGGATACATCCTGGTGCCGCACGTGACCCCGGGCGGTCTGGACCGGTTCGCCGACGAGGTGGTGCCGCTGCTGCAGGAGCGCGGTGTGTTCCGCACCGGGTACACCGGGGCGACGCTGCGGGATCACTTGGGGCTCAACGAGTTCTGAGCCTCACCCTTCAGGACGTGCGCTGATCACCCGACAACTCGGCGGCATCGCCCGCGGCACCGGCCCGCCGGGTGCGGTCGTACAGCCACCAGATGATCAGCGCGAACAGGACGGCGCCGAGAATCATTGCCGGAGTGGCGAATCCGTCTCCGAGCACGGCCAGCGGCTCGTCCTTGCCGGTGGCGGCCACGATGCCCGCGAAGAGCACACCGAACAGGCTCTCACCGACGATCAGGCCGGTCGCCAGCAGCACACCGAAACGCTTCTTCCGCTCCACGTCGCCGGCGGTGCGCTCGGCCCAGCCGTCGTAGAGCCGGCCGAGGATCGCACCGATCGGGATGATCAGGGTCAGCGCCATCGGCAGGTACATGCCCATACCTACCGCCAGGGGTGGCAGCCGGAACCGGCCCGTGCTGCGGGCGAGCACCTCGTCGACGACGATCACCCCGACACCGATCAACGCACCCAGACCGAGCAGTCCCCAGTCGAGCGAACCCCCGAAGACCCCGGTCGCCAACGACGACAGCAGCGCCGCCTGAGGTGCGGCCAGCGCGTTCTCCGTGGCCCCCGGCGCACCGACGAAACCGAAGGCGGTGGCCATCAGCTCGAGCACCGGCGGAATGATCGCGGCACCGAAGAGCACACCGATCACCAGCGCCACCTGCTGCTTCCACGGGGTGGCCCCGACCAGCTGGCCGGTCTTGAGGTCCTGCAGGTTGTCGTTGGAGATGGTGGCCACACCGAAGACGACCGCCGCGGTGAACAGGGTGTACGCCACCAGCGCCAGTGCTTCGTCGTCACCGCTCGAACCGATCACCACCTTGAACAGCACGGCGGCGATGACCACCACCAGGATGCCCACCCCCGAGATCGGGCTGTTCGACGAACCGATCAGGCCGGCCATGTAGCCGCAGACCGCCGCGACCAGCAGACCGATCAGGAAGACGAACAGCACGCTGACGCTCACCAGCAGAGCGACGTTGCCGTGCAGCGCCGTCTGCCGCGAGAAGTCCCACAACAGCAGACCGATCGGGATCAGGGAGATCACGATCACCGTCGCGACGATGTTGATCGGCACGTCTCGTTCGGTGACGGCGACCGTGGTGCCCTCTCGGCGGGCACGGGCCGAGGCCATGGCGGCGGTGATGCCGCGCACCACCGGGCCGATGATCTTCAGCAGCGTCCAGATCGAGGCCACCGCAATGGCTCCGGCACCGATGAAGCGGACGTCGGAGGAGAACACCGCGCCGACCAGCGAGACCAGGTCGCCGTCGCCGTCGAGCTGACCGGACGAGCGGACCGGCAGCAGCACCCCGTAGGAGATGACCAGTCCGACGAGCATGGCGATACCGACGGTCAGGCCCACCAGATGCCCGACGCCGATCAGCGCCAGCGACAGACTCGCCCCGAACATGGTGCCCCCGCTGCCGATCCGCAGCGCCCCGGACAACAAACTGCTGACCACCTTGAGCGAGGCGAGAAGCGAAAAGCCCGCTGCCGCAAGGCCTCCCATGGTGATCACCCGAAGACCGCTGCGGTTCTCCTCGGCCCCCCGGGTGGTGTCGCCCACCTTGAGCACCTCGGCGGCCGCGACGCCTTCCGGGTAGGGCAGGTCCGACCCGGTCACCAGCGCCCGGCGCAGTGGGATCGAGTACATGACGCCGAGGATGCCGCCGATGGCGCAGACCGCGACGGTGCTCCAGTAGGGAAACCCCTGCCACCACCCGATCATGACCAGTCCCGGCAGCACGAAGATGATCGCGGAGAGGGTTCCCGCCGCCGAGGCGATGGTCTGCACGATGTTGTTCTCGACCACGGAGTGATTCGCGAAGTAGCGCAGGACCGCCATCGAGATGACCGCCGCGGGGATCGCCGTCGCGAAGGTGAGCCCGACCTTGAGGCCGAGATACACGTTCGCGGCCGTGAACACCAGGGTGATCAGACCACCGAGGAGGATGCCCCGGATGGTCAGTTCCCTTACTCCCGTTGAGGTTTGCTCGGTCTGGGCCATGAACTCTCCTCACGCGTCGAGAGTCGCCGACGCGTGGGCATCGACAGCACGACCGATACGTCCGACGACTTGTCGAACGATAGACCCATACCTCACGTTTCGGTATATCTCGGTCAGGAGTCAGCGCCCACCGGTAGGCCCAGGTCGATCAGCTGCTCCAGGCCGAACCGGATGCCCAGGCCGGGCCTGGTGGCGTGCATCGCCCGGCTCAGCCCGCTCTCGTAGGCCGCGGCCGACGTCGTGACGTACCCGATCTGCGCGCTCTCGTGCGCACCCGCCAGGTACACCGTCTGGGCATCCGGCCCACCGGGCTGCCGGATCGCGTGCACCGCGACCGATCCGATCGCCTCACCCCGGCCCGGCCCGGAAGAGGGGGCCGTCGGCCGGGGCAGCTGTCCGGAGATCTGCTCGGCGGTGCGGATCGCCGTGCCGGACGGCGAGTCGGCCTTGCTGATGTCGTGGATCTCGACGATCTCGGCGTTGTCGAAGAACCTCGCCGCGACGGCGGCCAGAGCGGTCAGCACGACGACGCCGATCGAGAAGTTGGGCACGATACAGACGCTCGTCGCGGGCAGTCCGGCACTGTCCCGGCGTAACCGCTGTACCTGCTGCGAGGTCCATCCCGAGGTGCCGACCAGGATCGGAATACCTTCCCGCACAGCGGCTTCCACGACACCGGGACTGACCTCCGGCCGGGTGAAGTCGACCACCAGGTCCGCTCCGGCGATGCTCTCGAGCGGTGACGTCGAGTCGAGCAGGGCATGCACGGCCAGGCCCGGGTCGGCGTCGACGAGCGAGCGGGTCAGCAGCCCCATGCGACCGGTCGCGCCGACCAGGGCCACCCGACGGACCTCGCCGGGGGCGCCGTCCGGGTTCGCGCCCTGGTCAATCATCCGGCCCTCCGAGCGCGTCGTCCGACGCGACGAGCACGACGATCTTGCCCGTCTGCGCGTCGGACTTCATGTAGTGGTAGGCGTCCACCGCCTGGTCGAAAGGGAAGACCCGGTCGACGCGGGGGGTCAACCCACCGGTGGCGAGCTGGTGGGAGATGAACGAGACAGCGCCCCGGCGCTGGGCGGGATCGCCGATGTGGTTGAACAACGAGTAAGGGTGGAAGACCGCCCGGGCCCGGCACATCGCCGCCACCGGGATCACCGGCTGCTCGTCGGAGAGGGTGCCGTAGCCGAGCACGGTCGCCCCGGTGGCGAGATGGTCGACGTAGTCGAACAGCGACCGGCCACCGATCGGGTCGAACGCGGCATCGAGCCCGCGGCCCTGGGTCACCTCGTCGATGACGGCACCGAGATCGTCGCGCCCCGACACGACCGTGGCCGTGGCCCCGGCCTCGAGCAACATCTGCTCCTTGTGCGGTGAGCGGGTGGTGGCGATGGTGCGCACACCGAGCCGCGCGGCGATCTGGACGGCGCCCAAACCGGCGGAACTGCTTGCGGCAGTGACCAACACGGTGTCCCCGGGGCGCAGCCGGCAGACCTCGACGAAGCCGACGTAGGGCGTCAGGTACTGCATCCACACCGAGCACGCCTGCGCATCGGTGAGCCGGGCGTCGACCGGCACGAGGTACTCGGCCGGGAGGACGGCACCGGTGCCCTGCACGCCGTCCGGGGTGAAGAACGGCAGCGACGCGACCCGGTCGCCCACCGACAGGCCGCTCACCCCCGGCCCGGTCTCGGTGACCACGCCCACGGCCTCGGAGCCGATCCGGGTCGGGAAGTCGGGGATCGTGTAGTGCTCCCCGGCCAGGTACATCAGATCGGCGCGGTTCAGCGCAAAAGCGTTGACCCGCAACCGGACCTCGCCCTCACCGAGCGAGCGCCGCGGCCAGGGACCGACCTGCAGCCGCTCCGGCCCGCCGAGTTCCTCGAAGTAGAGAACGGTGTCGGCAGCCCCGGCGGTCATCGCGGGTCCACCGAGAGGTTCGGCTTGACCGGCTGCAGGATCGGTGCGAGCTCGGCTGGTTCCGGCGTGCCGTAACCGAGCCGGGCCGAATGGGCCCACCCCTGCCGGCCGGCGGCGTCGGCGAGCAGCTCGGCCCACAGCAACGGCGCCACCGTGGCGTCGACGATCGGCACACCGATCTCGGCCTGGAGCTGCCGGAAGAAGCCGAACTCGATCGTGCAGCCCAGCACGACCACGTCGGCCCGGTCCCGCTCCACCGCGGCCCTGGCCTCCTCGCGGATCCGCTGCTCGGTCACCGGCGGGTCGGCCTGGAACTCGTTGACCCCCATGCCGAGCACCCGGAACGAGGCGAGGTTGCGCTCGGCTCCGTAGCGATGGACGTTCTCCTCCATCTCCGGGATCCACTTGTCCCGCCCGACGAGGATCGAGAACCGTTCCCCCACCGACTGGGCGATCCGGATGCATGCTTCGGCAGGTGCGGTCACCGCCATCCGGGTGGTCAGCTCCTTCGCCGCGCGCAGGAACGGGTCGTAGAAGCAGCCGATCACCGCGGCGTCATAGCCCGCCTCCTCGGCCCAGAGCACCGTCTCCAGAGTGGGTTTGGCGGCGGTCATCTCGTAGGCGCTGAACTCGAGATGAACCGGCCCCTGCCCGGTCAGCGAGGCGACGTCCAGACGGGTGTCGGGCCGGGCCTCCTCGCGCAGCGAGCTGCCGATGACCTCGTCGTAGCCGTCGTACATGACCGGATTGATCCACAGGATGCGGCGTCCCATTTTGTCCTCCTGGAGAGCGTGAGATGGACGATCGACGGCCGGGCCCCGGACGGCGCCCGGCAGCGGGCGGTTCGGCCGGGTCGGTCAGTCACCCCCGCGGGAGCGGGAGAAGGCGTCGATGCCGACGGCGGCCAGGATCACCAGGCCGAGGATGATCCGCTGATAGATGGGGTTCACCTGGTTGAGGTTGAAGCCGTTGTTCATCATCGCGATGAACAGGGCGCCGGCGACGGTGCGCCAGACCGCACCCGCACCGCCGGCGATCGAGGTGCCGCCGACGACCACGGCCGCCAGCACCCCGAAGACGAAGCTGAAGTCGTCGGTCGCCTGCGCGCTCATGCTCTGCGAGGCGTTGACCATGCCGGCGAACCCGGCCGCGGCACCGGTGAGCAGGAACACCGCGGCGACGATCCAGCGGGTGCGCACACCGGACACGTCGGCGGCGTCGGTGTTCGCCCCGGTGGCGTACACGTAGCGCCCGAACCTGGTGTACTGCAACAGGATCCAGCAGAACGCGACCACCAGCAGGGCCATCCAGGTCGCGGTGGACAGCCCCAGGAACCGGGTCGTCGCGAACTTGATGTAGTCGTCCGAACTGGGGGTCAGGATCGCCTGTCCACTGACGATGTAGCCGATGCCGGCGATGATGTACGAGGCGGCCAGGGTCGAGATGAACGAGTTGATCCGGAAGACGACGACCAGCACGGCGTTGAAGGCGCCGGCCGCCACGCCCGCCACGATTCCGGCGACGACCGCCAGCGGGATCGATCCGGTGGCCGACCCCACCTGCAGACCGACCAGCGGTGCCGTGATGTAGACCGCGGACAGGCTCACGTCGAACTGGCCCGCGATCAGGGTCAGGGTCAACGGCGATGCCGCGATAAGGATCGG
>DAIOVT010000052.1:0-4522 GCA_036758885.1 Kineosporiaceae bacterium | reverse complement strand
GGAGCGGCGCCTGCTGGTCGTGCAGGTTGCGCAGGTGGGGCACGCCGATGAAACCGGGCGTGGTCAGGGCCAGGATCACGAACAGACCCACTGCGGCCCAGAGGATTCCGTAGCGACCGAGGCGTCCGGCGAGGCTTCCCCTGGCCGTCGCCTGGGCTTGCGGTGGAGCATCGAGGGTGGTCATGTGCGCTCCGTTTCCGTTGCGCCCTGCCCGAAGGCCAGCCGCGCGACGTTGTGATCGTTGATCTGGTCGCCGGTCAGTTCGCCCACCACCCGGCCCTGCCGCATGACGACGACCCGGTGCGCGAGCCCGATGACCTCCTCCATCTCCGAGGACACGACGAGTACCCCGGTACCGCTCGCCGCGCGTTCGACGAGCAGGTCGTAGATCTGCCGCTTCGCGCCGACGTCGACCCCGCGGGTCGGCTCGTCGGCGATCAGCAGCGACAGGTCGGTCATGAACGCTCTGGTGAACAGCACCTTCTGCTGGTTGCCGCCCGAGAGCAGCCCCGCGGCGACCGCCGGTGAGGCGGCCTTGACCCCGACCGTGGCCATCTTCGAGGCGGCCGCGGAGATCAGGGCACCGGCCGCGACGAAACCGGCACGCGAGTAGCGCCTCAGGTGCGGCAGCCCGATGTTGTCGACGATCGGGAAGCCGAGGATCAGGCCCTCGGTCTTGCGCGACTCGGGGATCAGCACGATGCCGGCGTCCAGGGCCTGGCGGGGATGCCGGTAGTCGACCTCCTGCCCGTTGATCCGCACCACCCCGGACGTGCGGGGCAGCAGGCCGAACACCGACCGGACCACCTCGCTACGGCCGGAGCCGACCAGTCCGGTGATCACCACGATCTCGCCGGTGCGGACGGTCAGCGAGATGTCCTCGAACATCCCTGCGCGGCTGAGCCCCTCGACCTCGAGCACGGCGGGAGCCGCCTGCGGGGCGGCCACCTTCTCGGGGAAGACGGCGTCCAGCGAACGGCCGACCATCGCGGCGATCAGGGTTGCCGGGGTGAACCCGTCCGCCGGCCCGTCGCTCACCTTCCGCCCGTCCCGCAGGACGGTCACATGGTCGCTGACCGACAGCACCTCCTCGAGGAAGTGCGAGACGAAGACGATCGTCTTCCCCTGCTCGCGCAGCCCCCGGAAGATGTCCATCAGGGTCTGTGCCTCGTGGGTGGCCAGCCGGGCGGTCGGCTCGTCCATGACGATGACGTCGGCGTTGCGGGCGATCGCCCGCAGGATCTCCACCTTCTGCTGATCGGCGATGGACAGCTGCCCGACCAGCGCATCGGCGGACACGTCGATCCCGGTCCGGTCGAGCAGGGCGGCGAACCGCCGGCGCAGTTCGCCGACGCGCACGAACGGCCCGATGTGCGGCTCGGAACCCAGATAGAAGTTCTCCAGCACCGACCGGGTGCCGACCAGGGCGATCTCCTGGGCGACGATCGTGATCCCGTGGGCCAGCGCCTCGCGGGGGGAGGCCAGAACGGCCTCCTCCCCGTCGAGGACGATCGAGCCGGTGTCCGCCCGGTAGACCCCGGCCAGGATCTTGCCGAGCGTCGATTTGCCCGCCCCGTTCTCGCCGACGAGCGCATGGATCGTGCCCGGCCGGATCAGCACGCTCACATCGGTGAGAGCGTGCACACCTTCGAACGACTTCGAGACTCCCTGCAGGGAGACCACAGGCGCGGCCATCGGTGGGTCAGCCCGGCCACTGCGCGGTGAACTTGTCGACGTTGGCCGAGGTGATCAGGCCGTTGTCGACCAGTTCGGTGGTCACGTCCACGCCGCCGACGTCCTTGCCGTCGAGGGCATCGAGCATCGCCGCGAAGGCGGTGTGCCCCTCGGTGATCGGAGCGCCGGCCACGTCACCCCACCAGGTGCCGTCCGTGATGCCCTTGACCGCGTGCTCGGAGCCGCCGACCCCGATCACCTTGACCTTGGTCAGGTTGGCCTGGGTGAGCGCCAGCAGCGCACCCTGGATCTGCTGGTCGCCCGCGCCGACCAGGACCTCGAAGGCCGGGTTCGCCTGGATGATGTCCTGGGTGGCCTTGCGCGGCTGGTCGGTGCCCAGGTAGCCGCCCTGACCCTCGGCGATGATCTTCATGTTGGTGTGGCTCAAGGTCACCGAGTCGTAGCCCTTGCGGACGGCGTCGTCGTAGGGCAGGCCCTTCTGGCCGAACATGTAGACGACGCGACAGGAGCTGACCCCCTCGCAGGCCTTGACCGCCAGGGTGCCGAGCCGGGTGCCGGTGGCCAGCGGCGGCGCCAGCACCGATGCCGAGACCCCGGGCACCTGCGGGTCGGCCGTGGTCAGATCGGTACCGACGATCTGGTTGAGGATGACCACCTTGAGATCGGCGTCCAGGGCCTGCTTCACCGCGGGCACGACGGCGGCGCCCTCGGTGGTGGCCAGGATGATGCCCTTGTACTTCTTGGAGGCGATCACGTCCTGGATCTGCTTGGCCGCCATGCCGGGCTGGAACTTGGCGTCGAAGGTCGTGATCTTGACGTTCTTGGCCGCCGCGTCGTCGGCCATCGCCTTGCCCGAGGCGGCGAGCCAGGTGTTGGCCGCGCTGGTGGTCAGGAATGCGATCTCGGTCTGGGCGGACGACGAGGCGTCGTCCGACGAGGCCGACTGGGTGACCGCGCAGGCGCTGAGCAGGGTCAGCGCGGACAGCGAGGCGACGGTGGTGGCCGCCAGGGACCGTTTGCGACATCTCATGAAAGGCTCCAATCGGAGGGTGTTCCCCGTGCGGTGTGTGCTGACGCTAGGTCCGCCACCGGCACCCTCAGAAGGTGCAGGTCGCCCACTCAGCAGCCGTTCCTGCGACGATCCGCCCACTCCGGCGGCGGCACTGTTCACCCAGGTTTCAGGTCGCGCGGGAGTGTCGGCCCGCGGGCGCGGGTCGTCCGGGAGCCTCAGGAGCGGAGATTGACCACCCGGCACGCCAGCTGGATCGCCAGCCGCTGGTCGGGGTCGTCGAGGTCGACCGCGATCACCTCGCGGATCCTGGCCAGCCGCTTGATCACGGTGTTCCGGTGCACGCCCAGCACGTCGGCGGTCGCGGTCGGCGAGGACTCGTTGTCGAGGTAGACCTCGAGGGTGCGCAGCAGGTCCTCCCCGCCGTCGGCCTCGACCACCGGCCGCAGCAGGGTGCGGGTGAAGTCGCCGAACTCGGCCGAGGTGTACCAGCCGACCAGGATCCGCTGCACGCCCAGCTCGTCGATGTGTTGGACGGCGGTCCGACGGCCGCTCGCGGAGGCCACCGTCGCCGCCTCCTGGGCCTCGGCGAGACTCTTCCGCAGTCCCAGCACGCCCTGGTGCGGACGGCCGACCCCGGCGTAGACGCGCAGTCCCGGACGGTTCTCGACGAAGGCCAGGACGGCGTGCCGGATGGCCACCACGAGCGGCCCGTAGGAGGTCAGGGACGGCTCGGTGGCCGAGGTGAGCCACGTGGTCCAGCCGTCGGCGCGCTCCACGATCGGGCCGGCCAGGGCCCGGGGCATGACGTGGCGCAGGGCGTCGGTCATCGACAGCACCCGCAGCGGGTCGGCCGGTCCGCCCAGACGCAGATGCACGGCGGTGCACCAGCCGTCGGTCTTCCAGCCGAGCGTGCTCATCTGCTCGGTGAGGGCGGCACTGGGACGCTCGGTGAGCGCGACGATCGCGTTCAGTGCCCCGAGCCGCACCCGGGCGTCACGCTCCTGCTCGAGCCGCTGGGTGACCACCCGGGTGGCGACGAAGCTGGCGGCCAGATGACCCACCCGGATCGCGGCCTCCTCCCAGGCCCGGGTAGGTGCCTGCCGGGTCAGCACGAGCCAGAACGTCGGTGCCTCACGGCTGGCCAGGAACACCGGCTGGACCAGCCGGACCTGCTCGCCGCTCACCGAGCGGACCGAGACGTCCAGCCGGTCCCGGGAGGGGATCGGCGGCTCGACGGGGCTGCCCATGGCCACCTCGCCCTCCGCCCCGACCAGGGAGACCGCGGCCTCCAGCGAGGTCTCGACGATGTCCAGCATCTCGTCGATGCCCTGGCTCGGCCGCACCCGCACCAGCCGGTCGACCACGTCGACGATCGTCGCGGCCAGCACCCGGTGCGGCGCCTCGACCGCCTCGCGGAGTGCGTCGACCAGGTCCAGCACGGTGTCGGCGGTGACGACCAGGGCGACCGACAGTTTGTCGGCCAGCCGCCGCGCCGCCAGCCCCAGCTCGACCGGCGGCGAGACGACGACGAGCATCGGTGCGCCGGCGTCCCCCATCCAGCGCAGGGTCATGTCCACCAGGAAGTTGTCGGTGCCCAGCCGGGCGCCGTCCAGGACGACGACCGTGTCGCGGAACCCGCCCGTCGGGGAACGATCCGCGGGCGCCAGCCGGACGTGGGTGACCTCGCGTTCCCGGCCGCCGCGGCCACCGAGCAATTCCGCAGCATTCAGCCGATTCAGGGCGAGCAGAGTGCCGACCGTGGCCCTGCTGTGAACGTCCCACGGGTCAGCCACGGCCCATTATCTCCCTCGGGAT
>DAIOVT010000051.1:0-13530 GCA_036758885.1 Kineosporiaceae bacterium | reverse complement strand
CCGAGCCAGCTCCGCTCGATCCGCCGGGTCATTGGCCAAGGCTGCCAACTCTTCGGCGGCCTGCCGCTCGAGAGCAGCCCGGCGCATCGCCGCGAGGGCCTTACGAACAACGGCGTCCACCGAGAGCCCCGAAGCCTTGGCCTCTGCGTTCAGCTCGTCCCGGGTGGCCGACTGCACGCGAACGGTCGCCCCGGCCGGCACCTTACGCACGTTCCTCTGCGGCGACACCGACGGCGTGCTTTTGTCGCGTCGAGCTGTCATGGAGTCAGTCTACATTTTGTAGACGAGCCGCGTAGCGGCCGGAGGCACCATCTTCGTCGGCGCACCGGACTTCACGATCGTTCCAGGTTCACGACGTAGGTGCCCTCGGGTGCGCCGTCCGCCGGTTCGAAACCCAGGCTGCGATAGAGGAACAGGGCGGGGTTGCCGGCCTCGACGCTGAGACTGACCCTCGGCAGACCTCGAGCCTGCGCCTCGCCCAGAGCAGCGGTCAGCAAGGATCGACCGATGCCCTGGCCGCGGTATCCCGACCAGACCGTGAGACTCAGTTCGGGAACCCCGTCCCCGACGAATCCGTAACCGGGATCGACAGAATCGAGGTAGAGCAGCCAGACGACACCCACGGTCAGCCGATCGTGTTCGGCGACGAAGCCGACATCTCCCCGGTCCGGACGGAAGTCGTAGTAGTGCCGGATCTGCGGGGCTCGGTCGATGTCGCCATAGGTGAAGCGCCGCCCGCCTGCCCAGTTCACGTTGGTGAGGGTCGCCGTCCGCAGCAGATCGCCGTCGGATCCGTTGAGCTGTCGCAGATCTGGGCTCGGTGTCACGTCCTGACCTCGCCGGCGACCACGGTCAGCCGGCACGTCCCGGCACCCTCGGTGACCAACGCCCGGTAGGGATCCCCGGACGCCACGTCGAAGACCGCGAGATCTGCCCGGGCGCCGGGCTCGAGGCGTCCGATATCGTTGCGTCCCAAGCACTTTGCGCCGCCCAGGGTCAATGCCCGGACGATCCATTCGGCCAGACCGGGTTCCGGTGAACCCTGCGCCCGGGCGAGGTCGAAGACGGCGCGAGCCTCGGCGAGCAGGTCGAGCGAGGGGCTGCTGGCGAGCGAGTCGGTGCCGATGCCGACCGGGTTGCCCTCGGCCCGGTAGGCGGCCACCGGCGCCTCGCCGCAGGCGAGCCGGGCGTTCGAACGGGGACACAACGCGACCGGGGTGCCCTGCTCGCGCAACCGCTGCCGGTCGACCGCGTCGACGTGCACGCCATGGGCCAGGTGTACGTCGGTGCCGATCAGCCCGTGCGCGGCGTACTCGGCGACCGGGGTGCGTCCGGAACCGCCGTCGAGCAGGCCGAGGGCGAGGTCGCCGTCCCGGGCCCACTCGGCGAACAGCCCGGTGCCGGTGGCGACGAACTCGACCTCGTCGTCCTGCTCGGCCGCGTGCGGGTGCAGCCGGACGCCTCGCGCCCGGGCGAGACCGGCCAGGTCGGCGAGCACGGCGCCGTCCACGGTGTAGGCCGAGTGCGGCGAGATGCCGACGCCCGCAGCCGCACCTGTGGGGGCGCCGTCCAGGGCTTCGTCGAGGTCGGCGAGCCAGGCCTCGCGGCGCCCGGCCCAGCCGGCCTGGTCGACGAGAACCGTTTCGTAGTAACCGATTCCGGCGAGCCCGGCGTCGCGTTGCGCGGTGAGCGCGGCCGCGCCGGTGACCACGTCGGCGGCCGCGGTGCACCCGCTCGCCAGCATCGCGGCGATGCCCGCCTGCGCCGAGTCCCGCCAGACCTGCGGGGTCGAGGAGGCGATGATCGGCGGAAAGCCCTGGATCCACTCGGCGAACGGCTTGCCGTTGCCGAACAGGTGCGCCGCGTGCGTGTAGTTCAGATGGGTGTGCGCGTTGATCAGTCCGGGGGTCAGCACGCCGGGCCGGTCGGAGACCGCGACGCCCGGGTTCGCCTCGATCAACTCGCGCGCCGGACCGACGGCTTCGATGCGTCCGGCGCGCACCAGCACGGCGCCGTCCTCGATCGGGGGAGCGGTGATCGGCAGCACCGTGCGGGCACGGAACAGGGTCGGCCGGACGTCGGTGGACCCCGACGTGGGGAAGGTCATCGGCCCAGGCTAAGCCCGCAGGAATAGACTTGGGACATCGGCCGGCCACTGTCGATATCCGGCCGCTGAAAGGGTGAGCGGCGATGCGCGCCGTGGTGTTCGAGACGTTCAAGCAGTTCCCTGTTCTCACTGAAATCCCTACTCCCACACCGGGTCCGGGGGAGGTGCTGCTGCGCATCGCGGGTGCCGGGGCCTGCCATTCCGACGTCGGCGTCTTCCACGACTTCGAGTCCGACCCGACCGGTCTGATGACCCCGCCGTTCGTTCTCGGCCACGAGAACTCCGGTTGGGTCGAGGCCCTGGGCGACGGGGTCAAGGGCATCGAGATCGGCTCGGCGCACCTGGTCTACGGACCGATCGGCTGCGGACGCTGCCCGGCCTGCTCGCGCGGCCAGGACACCTACTGCGAGAGGCCGACCGACGTCGGCTACCTGGCCTGCGGGCTGGGGCGTGACGGCGGCATGGCCGAGTACATGACCGTGCCGGCCCGCAACCTCGTCCCGCTCGGCACCGATGTCGACCCGATCGCCGCGGCGCCGCTCGCCGACGCCGGGCTGACCCCGTACCACGCGATCAAGCGCGCCATGCCGCATCTGGCCGGCGGCGGCCGGACGGCGCTCGCCATCGGGCTCGGTGGGCTCGGGCTGGTCGGCGTCCAGATTCTCAAGGCGCTGACCGGGGCGACGGTGATCGCCACCGACACCAAGGCCGAGGCGATGGCGCAGGCCGAGGCGTTCGGCGCGGTCACCGTGCCCGGCGGCGACGACCAGGTCGCGCGGATCCGCGAGATCACCGGCGGCCGCGGCGTCGACGCGGTCTTCGACTTCGTCGGAGCCGACCCGACCATCGCGCTCGGCGCGGCCACGGTCGCCCAGCGCGGCTCGCTGACCGTGGTCGGCATCGGCGGCGGCACGTATCCGTGGAACTTCTTCGGCATGCCCTACGAGGTGAACTTCTCCTCCACCTACTGGGGCACCATCGAGGACCTCTACGAGGTGGTCGCCATGTACCAGGCGGGCCAGATCGTGCCGGCCGTCGAACGGTTCTCGCTGGACGCCGCACCAGAGGCCTACCGCAAACTGCAGGACGGCGAACTCAGCGCCCGCGCCGTCGTCGTCCCGCACGGTGCCTGACCTGCCTGACCTGCCTGACCTGCCTGACCTGCCTGACCTGCCTGACCGTCACACCGGACCGTCTCGCCTGATCGACCCTGGCCGCCGGCTGCCAGGGTTTGGTCAGGGGGCCGTGCGAGGATGTCGTGTCAGAGACCGAGCACGCCCGACGAGCGGGAGTGCGTAACGGAAGGCTTCGCGTGACCGAGAAGTTGCACGCCATTCTGCACACCAACAAGGGCGACATCAGGCTCGTCCTGTTCCCGAACCACGCCCCGGCGACAGTGGCGAACTTCGTCGAGCTCGCCGAGGGCACCCGGGAGTACACCGACCCGAAGACCGGCCAGCGCTCGAAGGACCCGTTCTACGACGGCGTCGGCTTCCACCGGGTGATCGACGGCTTCATGATCCAGGGCGGTGACCGACTCGGCACCGGTACCGGCGGGCCGGGCTACGACTTCGACGACGAGATCCACTCCGAGCTGAACTTCAACAAGCCGTACATCCTGGCGATGGCGAACGCCGGCAAGCGGATGGGCAAGGGCACCAACGGTTCTCAGTTCTTCATCACCGTCGGCCCGACCCCGCACCTGATGGGCAAGCACACCATCTTCGGCGAGGTCGCCGATGCGTCCGGCCGCCAGGTCGTCGACGCGATCGCGACCACCCAGGTCGACCGCTCCGACCGTCCGGTCGACCCCGTGGTGATCGAGCGGGTCACCATCGAGCGCGGATGACTCAAGCTCCACAACCCTCGGACGGCGGCGGGCCGCCCCGGTACGGAGCCCCCTACGGGTCCGAACCCGGGCAGTACGGCGGGCACTACGGTGCCGTCGGTCCTCCGCCGTCCTCGGGTGCTCCTTCTGATCCTGCCCAGGCGCCACCGGTCTGCCCGCGCCACCCCGACCGGGTGTCGTACGTGCGTTGCCAGCGCTGCAACCGGCCCACCTGCCCGGAGTGCCAGCGGCAGGCCGCCGTCGGCTTCCAGTGCGTCGACTGCGTCAGGGAACAGGCCGGCACGGTGCGCGAGGCGCGCACGATCTTCGGCGGCGCGATCACCGGCCAGGCCGGTCAGGTGTCGAAGGCCCTGATCGCGATCTGCGTCATCGTCTACGCGCTCGAATGGCTGCTGCCGAACCGGGTGATGCTGAGCCTGTTCGCCTACGCGCCCGACCTGACCCTCTCCGAGCCGTGGCGGTTGATCACGGCGGCGTTCCTGCACTCGCCGTCGTTCCTGCTGCACATCGTCTTCAACATGTACGCGCTCTGGCTGACCGGTCCTTACCTGGAACAACTGCTCGGCCGGGCCCGGTTCGCGGCGTTGTACCTGGTCACCGCGATCGGCGGTTCGGTCGGCGTGCTACTGCTCGCCAGCCCGAACAGCCAGTCGTGGATCACCTACACGGTCGGTGCGTCCGGGGCGGTGTTCGGGCTGTGGGGCGCGATGCTCGTGCTCGAGCGGAGAATGAACCGCAGCACCGGCGGCATCATCGGGCTGCTCGTGATCAACGGAGTGCTCGGCTTCATGCCCGGGCTCTCGATCGCCTGGCAGGCCCATCTCGGCGGCCTGATCACCGGCGTGCTGGTCGGCCTGGTCTACGCCTACACACCGGCGGAGCGGCGCAAGGCGCTGCACCCGGCCGGCATCGCCGCGATCCTGGTGCTGCTGGTCGCCCTGATCGCGATCAAGGTGTCGATGGTTCCCGCCGGATTGATCTGAGCCTGTCCTTGTGGACAACCTGCCGGACGGCGAGTCCGAGCACGGTCGGTCCGATGTGCACACACGCTGTGAGCGGGAGCCAGGAACTTACACCGGTGTAGTTAGCCACAACCTGTTGAGAACTCTGTGGATAACTACACCCATGTAATTTCCCCGTGATCATGCAGAACTGCATACGCCGGGGATCCGGACGCGCTGCCCTGGGCCACCAGACACTTCTGCATGATCACGAAGGCGGGGACGGCGTGAACCCAAGCAGTTCTGCATGATCACGCTGGGGTCGGGGGACGCCGCAAGCACGTGCGGGCGTGCACTTTTGCATGATCACGCTGGGGTGGGGGCGTGCGGTTCTGCATGATCACGGCGGGAGTGCTGGAGTGTGGGGGTCAGCGCCAGCGGGTGGTCATGATGAAGCCGAGCATGATCAGCACGAAACCGACGGCGAGGTTCCAGTAGTCCAGGCCGGGGATCGGGTAGGCCATCTGGGAGAGGTAGGTGACCACCAGGTAGGCCAGGCCGGCCACCATCAGGGCGACCATGACCGGGACCCACCAGCGCGGGTTCGGCTTGGCCGTCGCCTTGCCCTTGTTCGGCGCGGTGTAGGCGGACGTGCGACGGACCCGGGACTCGGGCATGAGGGTGGCTCCCTGTGGCTCTTGTGCCGCGCCGGCCCGTCGTGAACCGACCGGGGCGTGCGGCGATGGACATCGTGCCTGCACCAAGGGTAAGCCCGGGCCCTGTGGATCGCAGCGGGCATGTCCGACAGGGGTGCGCTGACACGAGGCGACGGCAACCCGCGAAGGGCCGAGAAGACTGCGGCGCAGTGCGGATTGCGGGGGGCGACAACCCGCACTGCTGCCTCAGTGCCGAGTCCTCATGACGCAAGGTCGGTCGCGGCGCAAGCGAAGGTATCACCAACTACTTGGGGTCCGGACTATCCCCCCGCGAATTGCTGCACGTCGCGCAAGAAGTTCCGGCGAGGCGCACTGACCGGCCGCTCGGCGACCGGCCCGGCGACCCGGCGACCAGCCCGATCAGCGAACCGGGTCGGTGACTTCCTTCCAGAGCTCCTGCTCGGCCTTGTCGCTGGAGACCTTGCGCCACACCGCAAATCCTGCGGCCGCTGCGAGGGCGGCAACCACGATCTTCCGCATTTCTGTACTCCCTGTCCGGATGCCCGGGTCGAGTCGTTCGGTTGGGTCGCTCGGCCGGGTCGTTCAGCCGAAGCGTGTCGCAGACGTCGGCCGGCCCGGACGTCTGCTTGAGACCGCTTGAACGGCCCAGGCTCCGGACGGCGACATTTGCCACGCTCCGCGAAACGGTAGCCCAACAGGGTGACCGCGAACGGGTCAAGGCCTCGCGGGCGCCGTCCGAGATTCACACGGTGAGTAGCGCTGACCCTCAGGAAACCCACCCGTCCGGCCGCCGGCCCAAGCATCGGGTCGCGGCGACCGCCGTCACCGCCGGCCTCGCCGCGGCGTCCGTGGCCGCGTTCATCACCGTCGGTCCGCCCACCGACGCCAGCGTCTCGCCGCCGGCCGGCAGCGCCGCGAGCGCGGCCCCGGGCGCCGTCCGGGCGGACTGGACGCCGGCCCCCGCCGGCCCAGCCGGGCTCAAGGTGCTCGCCAGCGCCGGAGCCTCGGGTTTCGCGCTGCACACCGGCGGCGGCGCCCGCGACTTCATCGCCGGGGTCGACCTCGGCGCCACCACGCCGGGGCATCAGCCGGGCGAGGTGAACTACGCGATCACCGCCGAGCAGTACCGCCGCTGGTTCCTGCAGATGGGGCGGCTGGGCATTCGCGCCGTCCGGGTCTATGCACTGCACTCGCCCGACTTCTACCGCGAGCTGCGGGCCTACAACCTGGCGCACTCCAAGACTCCGATCTACCTGGTGCAGGGCGTCTACCTCACCGACGAGTCGTACGTGCAGGACGGCACCCTCTACGACCGGGGCGTCGACCAGGGCTTCTCCGACGAGCTGATCGCCGCCAGCGCCGCACTGAGCGGGCAGCTCACCCGTCCCGAGCAGGCCGGCCGCGCCTACGGCAGCTTCGACGCCGACGTCACACCGTGGCTGATGTCGTGGCTGATCGGCGTGGAGTGGGACCCCGAGGCGACCGTGCGCACGGACAAGCGCCACGCCGGCGCGGCGGCGGTGAACGGCAGCTACTTCCGCAGCACCGCCAGGGCCACGCCGACCGAGCGCTGGCTGGCCCGGCACATGAACACCCTCGCCGAGGCCGAGGCGAAACGCGGCCGGTCGCTGCCGATCGCGTTCGTCAACTGGCCCTCCACCGACCCGTTGGCGCACCCGCAGGAACCGCACCCGGGCGAGGACCTGGTCTCGGTCGACGCCAACCACGTGCAGGCGACCGCGGCCTGGCCCGGCGGCACCTTCGCCAGCTACCACGCCTACCCGTACTACCCCGACTTCCTGCGCTACGAGCCGGGGCTGCAGAAGACCACGACCAACGGCAAGGCCGACCCCTACGCCGGCTATCTGGCGGCACTGAAGAAGCATCACAAGGGCATGCCGGTGATGATCACCGAGCTGGGTGTGCCGTCGTCCCTGGGGTCGGCGCACAGCGGACCCCGCGGCCGCGACCAGGGCGCCAACACCGAGCAGACCGCGATGACCACCGATGCCGAACTGCTGCGCATCGTCAAGGCGCAGGGCATGGCCGGGGCGTTCCTGTTCTCGTGGTCGGACGAGTGGTTCAAACTCACCTGGAACACCGTCGAGCACCAGGCCCCGGCCGACCGGCGACAGCTCTGGCACGACCCGCTGACCAACGAGCAGTACTTCGGCATCGTCGCCCACGACGCCACCCCGGTGCCGGGCGCGCGCACCGAACATCCGGGGACGGCGGGCAGCGGCGTCAGCGCCGTGGTCACCGACGCCGACGCCTCGTACGCCTATCTGACGATCAGCTACGCCGACGGCAGGCCGGTGCGCACCGGGATCACCGCGGACGTCGTGCCCGGCGGGGTACGCCCCGGCCAGAGCGGCGACTACCGGATCACCGTCGACCCGGTCGCCGGCACCGCCACCGCGGAGGTGCGCGAGAAGCTCGACCCGCTGCGGCTGGACACCTGGGAGAAGGTGCCGCAGACCGGAAAGGCTTGGCACACCTACCGTTTGATCACCAACCGGTCCTGGAAGGACGGCCAGCGGATGGAGGTGCAGGAGGTCGGCAAACTCGTGCAGGGCACCTGGCAGCCCGACTCGGCCAGGCCGAACACGCTGGCCACCTGGTACACCGAGGGCTCGACGGTGCACCTGCGGGTGCCGTGGGCGATGCTCGGCATCGCCGACCCCTCGAGCCGGACGGCGCTGATCGAGGGCAAGGAGACCGCGACCACCGTGGTCTCCGGGATCTCGCTGACCGTGCAGACGTCGGCGCCCAACGCCAAGCCGATGCCGGTGCGCCTGACCTGGCCCACCTGGGACAAGAACCCCGGTTCGTCCGAACGGCTCAAGCTCGGTGCGTCCACGCTGGGCAAGGCGTTCACCGACCTCAACGACTGACCTCGGCCTCGGCGAGTTCGACGGCAGGGACCTCGGGACGACGGCGGGCCAGGGTCAGCACGGTGAGCACCACGGTGACCGCGCCGACCAGGGCGAGGGCGGTCTCGGCGCCGAGCAGCTCCGAGAGCGGCCCGGCGGCGAACGAGCCCAGCGAGAAGGCTCCGATGACCAGTTGGTCGAACACTCCCAGAACCCGGCCGTGCGCCGATTCCGGCGTGGCCCGCTGCAGCAGGGTCACCCCGAGCACCTCGACCAGCAATGTGGCGACGCCGGCGATCAGCACCAGGGCCACCGCGATCGGCCCCCTGGCGCCGAGCCATCCCAGCAGGAGCAGGGTGACGCCGAAAGTGACCAACGGGAACAACAACGCCTGACCTGGAGCGAGGGCCGCGATGAACCGGTTGACCAGGGCCATCGCGGCGAGGCTGCCGATCGAGAAGGTCAGCGTCAGACCGCCCAGCCCGTCCCCCTCGGCGGGAGCGGCACCGAGCAGGGTCAGCGCGACGATCACGTAGCCACAGCTGACGTTGTCGATCAGCGAGATCAGCAGCGGACGGCGGGTACCGACGTCCTGGAACAGCCGGACGGCGACCGCCCACGGGTTGCCGACGTCGTCCTCGTCGTCGCTCGTCGCGGCCCGCTCGTGCGGCAGCTGGGCGAAGGCCGCCGCGGTGCCGGCCAGGGCGAACATCTCGGCGGTGACCGCGACCACCAGAACCGGTGACAGACCCAGCACCGTGAGCAGACCGAACATGCCGGGGGCGACCAGCCAGGCCACGTTCTCGACCCCGGTGATCAGGGCGTTCGCCGCCGGCAGGTCGTCGTCGCCGACCGACTGCGGCGCCGACGCCGCGAGCGAGGGATAGGACGGCGTCGACAGTGCCGTGACCACGGCGACCAGGGCGACCAGCATCAGCGCGGGCGCCTCGGAGATGAAGATCAGCGGGATCGCGCAGGCGCAGCGCAGGAAGGCCGACCAGCAGAGCAGTTGGTCGCGGCGGAAACGGTCGGCCAGGGCACCGGCGTAGCCGGAGAGCACGATGTACGGGATCAGGCTGACCGCGACCGTCGCGGATGCCCAGGTCGCAGACCCGGTGCGGCGCAACACGATCACCGCCACTGCGAGCGAAAGCGTTTGATTCGCAACGGTTCCCAGGCCGTGCGAGACCAACAGCAACCGCAGCGGTCTCGAGCGCAGCGCAGCGCGGAACGTGCCGGGCGCGCTCATCGGATCCCCCTGCCGGCCGGCCGCTCACCGACTCACTGACAGGAGAGTCATCGACGTCCCATCGGATACCTACCCGGGTTTCCCCCTTGTCTTGATCACCATCTTGCTGATCATCGAACCAGCGGTCACCGAACCAGGTGCGCGGCCTATTGCTCGGCCACCCGCTGCCGGATCTCGCCCTTGGCCAGCTTGCCCACCGAGGTGCGCGGCAGTTCGGGCCACAACTGCACCAGGGTCGGCACCTTGAACGAGGCCAGGTGTTCCCGGCAGTGCGCGATCACGTCGTCCGGGGTGACCTGCATACCCGCACGCGGCACCACGATCGCCAGCACCGCCTCGTCGCGGATCGGGTCGACCACGCCGATCACCGCCACCTCGGCCACCGCCGGGTGGGTGCCGATCACCGCCTCCACCTCGCCGGCCGAGACGTTCTCACCTGCCCGCTTGATCACGTCCTTCTTGCGGTCGAACCAGTAGAGATAGCCCTGCTCGTCGGCGGTCATGTAGTCGCCGGTGCTCAGCCAGCCGTCCCGCACGGTGGCCGCGGTCGCCTCCGGGTCCTGGTAGTAGCCGAGCATCAGGGTGCGTCCCGGCACCCCGTGCACCAGCAGTTCACCGACCTCGCCGGGCGGCACGTCGCGGCCCGCGTCGTCGACCAGCCGCACCCGCCGGGTCAACGCCGGACGCCCGAGCGAGGGCCAGCGCACCGGCCCGAACGCGGGGCTGTGCAGCACCAGGGTCATCGTCTCGGACAGGCCGTAGCCGTTGATGAACCGCACGGCGAACCGGCTCTCGAACCGCTCCCGCTCCTCGTCGGTGACGTTGATCGCGAAGAAGGTGCGGCGCACCTTGTGCTCGGCGTCCTGCGCGGACGGCGGCTGCGCCAGAAGCGTCCGCACCTGCATCGCGACCAGGCTGACCTGGGTGGCTCCGTGCTCGCGGACCCGGCCCCAGAAGCGTCCGGCGCTGAACGACTCCAGGATCACCGCTGTGCCGCCGACGGTCAGCGCCGACAGCAGCGTCAGCGACTGCGCGTTCACGTGGAACAGCGGCAACGCGGTGAGCAGCTTGTCGGTGGCATCCAGCGCCTGGCCCGTCGACTCCCGCACCCCCGAGTGCAGGGCATTGGCGTGGGTGAGCATCACACCCTTGGGCCGGGCGGTGGTGCCCGAGGTGAACAGCAGCTGCAGCAGATCGGTGTCCACCGGACGGCGCAGGCCGGCCGGCAGGGCACCGGCGACCTGCTCGAACGGCACGGTACGGAACCGCACGTCCGGGGACGGCGCGCCGTCCCCGGAGGACGCAACGGACGCATCGCCGCGGGCGACGATCACCGTGCGCACGTCCGGGGCCTGACCGTAGGCCTCGGCGATCGTGCCGAGCGCGGCCGCGGTGGTGACCACGGCGATCGCACCCGAGAAGCTCAGCACGTAACCGAGCTCGGAACCGGTGTTGGCGGTGTTCGAGGGCACCAGCACGGCGCCGATGGTGGCGGCGGCGAAGAGCGTGGTGACGATCTCCGGACCGTTCGGCAGGTGCACGGCGATCCGGTCGCCGAACCCGACGCCGAGGTCGAGCAGGCCGCCGGCGAAGGTGTCGACCGCGGCGGCGAACTGCGTGTAGCTGAACTCGGTCTGCGCACCGTCGGTGGCCTCGAAGGTCAGGAAGGTCTGGTCCGGATGTGCGGCGACCTGTTCGTCGAGCAGGTCACGCAGCGACCGGCGGCCGACCTGGTCGACGATCCACTCGACGTCGGTGGCGGTGGTGGTCATGACGGGCTCCCTTCGGTTCGGTGGCTGAGCGGGGTCATCCGGCGTCGGGGGCGAGCGTCGCGATCACCGCGCCCGCGGCCACCTCGTCACCCTCGTCGGCAAGTAGCGCGGTGATCACACCGCCGGCCGGGGCGACGATCTCGGCGTTGGTCTTGTCGGTCTCCACCTCGGCGACCGGGTCGCCCTCGGCGACGCGGTCGCCGACGCCGATCAACCAGCTCTGCAGCTCGACCGTCTCCATGGTCAGACCCCAGTGGGGCACGGTCACATCGGTCACGGGGAGGCCTCCAGGGTGCGATGACGGACGGCGGACGGCGCGGGTGCGCCGAGGCAGATGTCGACCAGCCGCCGGGCGCCGGCCGGTTCGGTGCCGATGCAGGCCTCGATCAGCGCCTCGGCGTCGAGGCCCGCCGGCAGTTGGTCACCGAGCGCGCGGACCTGATCGCCGAGCTCGGCGCCGTCCCAGTTGAAGGTGGTCGCGTCGGGCTGGAACTCGGTGCGCGCCGTGCGGCCCGAGGCGGTGGTCAGCTCGAGCACGAAGGAGCGTTCGGCGAGGGTGTCGTCGGCGACCACGGCGAACCGGCGCGCCGCCGGCAGCCACCGTGGATCGGTGTGGTCGAGCAGGTCGGCGGTGGTCACGGTGCCGCGTTCGAGGGCGACCGACAGGCAGAAACCGGCGCTCATCAACGCCCCGCCGACGTCGGCGAACGGGCCGGTCTCCTCGGTGCCCGGGTAGTGCGCCTCGGGCGGGGTCATGGTCAGGCTGCCGGTGGCCACCGGAGCGTCCAGCTGGTCGCGCAGACCGATCGCCGCGACCACCGGCGCCTGCAGGATCGCGCACACCGGATAGGGCTTGAAGGTCACCTGCTCGATGCGCCACTGACTGCCGAGGTGCCCGGTCGAGGGGGTGAGCGCGGCGTCCCCGGCGAACGCGGCGAAGAAGCCGGCCGGTCCTTCGAGGGCGTCGGGCGCACCCCAGCCGCCGGACGCCGCGAGCAGCGCGCACTGCAACCCGGTGCGGGCCGCGACACCGACCTGGAACTGCCATTCGTGGGTGCCGGCGATCCAGGTCTGGCTGGTGCCGCCGGACATCGACGCAGCCATGCCGAGGGCGTCGCGGGTGGCCCGGGCGTCCAGGCCGAGCAACCGGGCACAGCCCGCCGCGGCGCCGACGGCACCGAAGATCGCGGTGGCCCGGAACCGTCGGGCGGTGGTGGTCGCGGCGACGCCGTGGCTCACCGTGGCCGCCGCCTCGTAGCCGGCCACCAGCGCCAGCCGCAGCTCGTCGGCGTCGCTGTCCAGACTCTCGGCCAGGGCCAGCACCGCCGGGATCGTGGTCGAGCCGACGTGGGTCAGGCCGGGGAAGTAGACGTCGTCCTGGGCACGGGCGTGCATCAGCGCGGCGTTGGTGAAGGCCGCCTGGCCCATCGGCAGTGCCGCATCATCGCCGCTCTCGCGGACGCCGCCGGTCAGCAGCCGGGACGGCCCCGACTCGAGCGCCCCGACCCGGTCGGCGTAGCGCAACGCCTGTCCGGCGAGCGGGGCGCCGGCGACCGCGACCGCCAGGTTGTGCAGCAGCGCCCGGCCGGCCTTGTCCCACACCGCATCCGGGACGCCGCTGCGGGTCAGCCCCGAGGTGAAGTCGGCGATCGCACCGGTCGCCGTTCTGCTGCCGGTGATGTCACTGCCGGTGATGTCACTGCCGGTGATGTCGCTGCCGGTCATGCCCTGCCTCCTGCGTCGTCCAGCACTGCCGGCAGAACCTCGTCGAGCGTGGCGGCCGCCGGCGGCACCACCAGCACCTTGCCGAACACCTGCCGGTCGGCCAGCGCGTCGAGCGCGGCCGACAGCCCGTCGAGATCGACCACCCGGTCGACCGGCACCCGCACCGAGCCGTCGGCGACCGCGGCCAGCGCGGCGACCAGGTCGTCGCGGGTCGCGGCGAACGACCCGAGCAGGCTCAACTCCTTGCCGAACAGGTCCCATAGGTTGAGCCGCACCTCGAAACCGCTGTGCCCGCCGCAGATCACCAGCCGGCCCGTGCGGGCCACGCTCGCCACCG
>DAIOVT010000050.1:5225-13671 GCA_036758885.1 Kineosporiaceae bacterium | reverse complement strand
GTGTGCCGCGATCGCCGATCAGGTCGGCCATCGGCAGCACCCGGTTGCGCAGGCTCGCGATGTCGACGCCGAACAGCGCCTCGGCGAAGCCGGGACGCAACCTTATCCCGCCGTCCAGCCGCGGGCTTGGGTAGTCGAACGACCAGGGGCGGGTGTCCGGGCCGCAGACCAGCAGGCCGCGGTGCTCCAGCCACATCAACTCGACACAGCCGTCCGGCATCATCGTGTGGTGGCCGCTGAACGCGGCGTCCCACCGGCACAGCACGGCCGAGCCGAGGCTGCCCGTCACGGGCAGCGGTGCGTACGCTGCGTCGTCCGGCACCCTCGCATGATCGTGCAGAAGTGCATGATCACGGTAGTCGGGCGGGTTCAGTTGATGATCAGGCCGGCGCCGCGGACCAGCAGGTTGCGCAGCCGGGCGGTGGTGCCGTCGGCCTGGGCGACCGCCATCATCCGGCGGGACCGGGCGGCCACCTTCTGCGCCTCGGGCCGGCGCTCGCCGTCGTAGCCGCGCAGCGCGGTGGGGACGTCGTCCGCGGTGGTGAGGTGGGCGACCAGCGAGGCGGCGTCCAGGATCGCCTCGCAGGCGCCGCGGCCGAGGTGCGGGGTCATCGCGTGCGCGGCGTCGCCGAGCACCGCGACCTTGCCGTTGACGAAGGTGGGCAGGTCGGGGGTCAGGTCGTAGATCGGGTGACGCAGCACGTCGTCGGGATTCGCCTCGGCCAGGATGCGTCCGATGGGGTCGCGCCAGCCGGCGTAGCGTTCGCGCAGTGCGGCGAAACCCACTCCAGGATCTGTGAATCCGTCGACCGGGTCGTCGTAGCGGGGCAGTTGCGCCTCGGGTACGCGCATCGCGGCGTAGAAGTTGGTGCGGTCGGTCTCGACCGGGGTGTTGCCGAAAATCATTCCGGCGCCCCAGGTTTCGCCGTACGCACCGGACTCGAAGCCGACCTCGCCGCGCCAGCCGACCACTCCGGTGTAGTGCGGACGGGCGGGAGAGGGCAGGAACGTGGTGCGTACCCGGCTGCGCAGTCCGTCGGCGCCGATCAGGACGTCGGCCTCGGCCAAAGCCGTTCGCAGAGTGGACTCATCGGCCCGAACGCCGGTCTGGATCTCCATGTCGCCGGCCTTGTCCAGCAGCATCTGCATCAACCGGCGGCGGCTGATCAGCCGCACGTTCGGCATCCGCGGCGAGCCGTCCGGGAAGCCGAGCAGGCGCCGTCCGTCGCTGGTGTAGATCGCGCCGCCGGCGGCCGGGGCGGAGTTGGCGCGGAACCCTTCGCGCAGCCCGAGCCGGGCCAGTCCCTCCTGCGCGCCGGCCCAGATGCCCAACGCCGAGCCGAGTCCGACCACCTCGGGCCAGCGTTCCAGCACGGTCACCGACCAGCCGGCCTGATGCAGGCCGATGCCGGTGATCAGACCGCCGACACCGGCTCCGACGATGATCGCTCTCGGCATGGCGACAACGCTACTACACCTGTAGTGCGGTTGACTGCTCCTGTGACTGCGGATCGGACGCCAGGGCCAGGACGGCGCGCCCGCGTGCTCGAGGCCGCCGTCGAGGTGTTGGGCACCAAGGGATCACGCGCGCTGACCCATCGCGCCGCCGATCGTGCGGCCGGGCTGCCCGAGGGCACGGCGTCCAACTACTTCCGCACCCGCGACGCCCTGCTGATCGGGGCGCTGGAGTTCATCTCGGCGTCCGAGGCCGGCCCGCTGTTGCCGCCGCAGCTGCCCGACACCCTCGAGGAGATGGCCGACCTGGCCGCCGTGGGCATCGAGTTCATGCTCGGGCCGGGGCGCACCCTGGCGCTGGCCCGGCACGCGCTGTTCCTCGAGGCGGCGGTCAACGACCGGCTGCGGCAGGGTCTGCTGGACGCATCGGCGCCCTGGTGGCAGCTCGGCACCGCATTGCTCACCCGGCTCGGCGCGCCCGATCCTGGGCGGCGCGGCCGGTGGCTCTTCGCCGCCATCGACGGCCTGATCGTCGATCAGCTGGCCCGGCCCGACCCGGAATTCGATGCGCGCGAGGCGATTCGGCCGCTCCTGAGCGGACTGGCCGCCGCCCCGCGCGCCTGACGGAGCTCAGGGTTCAGTTGGTGACCGCGACCTCGTAGCTCCACACCTCGCTGTGCACCCCGACCGGTGGCGGGGCCTCGCCGCCGTCGCGCTCGGCGGCGCTGCGGTGCCCGTGCTGGAAGGACGGCGACCCCAGCCACGCCTGGAAGCTCTGCTCGTCGCGCCAGCGGGTGATCACCAGCCAGGTGGTGCGGTCATCGGTCGGCTTGAGCAACTCGAACCCCTCGAACCCGTCCTGCCCGTCGACGGCGCCGGCCCGCTTGGCGAACCGGTGCGCCAGCTCGTCGCCGCTGTCGGCCTTCACGGTGATCGCGTTGATCTTGATGACAGTCATGCCCGCCATTCTCCCCGTGATCATGCAGAAGTGTCTCGCTCGCCTCGGTCACACCGCGGTGATCATGCAGAACCGCACGCCCATACCGGCAAGCCCAGCCGTGATCATGCAGAACCGCACGCCCACCCCAGCAAGCCCAGCCGTGATCATGCAGAACCGCACCCCCGCCCCAGCGTGATCATGCAGAAGTGCACGGAGTGCTCGCCCGACCGTACAGTTCTGCATGATCACGACTGGTTGAGCAGGGCCTCGAGGCCGCGTTCGGTGACGATCTGCGACACGTCACCGCGCACGGTGCTGCGGACGGCGACCGTGCACGCACCCGAAGAGGTGCTGCAGCGCAGCAGTACCAGGGAGGAGTCGAAGCGTCCGGTGGCGAGGAACGTGGTGGCGTTCTCCCAGGCGGCGGGGATCAGGTGTCGAGTCCGGGACTGGGCGACGGCCGGTACCGAGATGGTGCGAATGTCCTTGCCGGTCAAGGTGTTTGAGACCCGCAGCCTGCCGCCGGTCGAGGTGATGGCGATGCCGCCCGAGGCGTCGACCAGGGGCAAGGTCTGTGAGCAGATCGCTGCTCGCAGCCGGCCCGGTGCGCCGGCGGGCGCCGTCCGCCAGCAGCCGGGACGTCCGGCGACGGGTACGCCGATCCAGCCTTGGCCGAGGCGTCCGACCGCGCGGGTGCCGTCGGGCAGCCGCATCGTGCCCCATTTCGGGTACCAGAGAAACGAACTGGTTCCCGCGCCGACCTCCAGCGGCCGGCGGATCAGTACTCGCGCGCCGACCGCGTCGGGGGAGTCCATGGGGATCGGAATCCCCGAAGTGGCGCTGAGTTCCGGGGCGGAGGCGTAACGGCGTCCGGTCGAGGTGAGGGCGTCGGGCACGGCGGGCAGGATCAACAGTCCGCCCGTTGTCGCGGTGAACCCGTCACCACCGCCGATGCTCGTGGTGATGTGCTTCCAGGTATGTGCGGGCGTGACCCGTCCGATGTAGTAGACGAGGTCGACGCCCAGCGCGATGAACTGCGCGTAAGTGACTCCGCGAGAGGTGATCACACGGCTCATCTCTCGTTTGGCGGCGTCCCCACGGGTCATTGCGCTGATCATCGAGGTGGCCCGGCCGCCGGAGTAGATCCGCTCCCCGACGGCATAGCCGACCGTCTTCGGTGCGCCGCTGGATCGCAACGCGGAGAACGGATTTGCGGTGGTCGCTGCCGTTGGCGTGCTCACCGCGGCCCCGGCTACAGGAGTGACCGCCAGCAGGGTCAGCGCCGCGGCGCCGCCGAGCAGGCGCAATCGATGGCGTCGAGTGGGTCGAACTGGCCGCGACGTTCGCTCGGTGTCGTTCACGCCAACCTCCTCGTCGAGTGAAGCGTCCACCCTCACATGATCGTGCACTTCTGCATGATCACGCCGGGGTAGGTGACACTTCTGCATGATCACGCCGGGGTAGGTGACACTTCTGCATGATCACGCCGGGGTGGGCGAGCGGTTCTGCATGATCACGCCGGGGGTGTGGGGCTATTGGCGCCAGAAGGCGACGAGTGCGCGACGGAGCGCGTCGAGGTCGGCCACGGCGCACATCTCACGGGCGGAATGCATCGACAGCAGGGGGACGCCGACGTCGACGGTGGTGATGCCCAGCCGGGTGGCGGTGAGCGGCCCGATCGTCGACCCGCAGGGAATGGCGTTGTTCGAGACGAACGGTTGCACGCCGACCTCGGCCTCGGCGCAGGCCCGCCGCCAGATCACCGAACCGATCGCGTCGGTGGCGTAGCGCTGGTTGGCGTTGATCTTGAGCAGCGGCCCGCCGCCGGGCAGCGGCTGGTTGACCGGGTCGTGCCGCTGCGGATAGTTCGGGTGCACGGCATGGCCGGCGTCGGAGGAGACACAGACGGACGCTGCGAGCGCGCGGTGACGCTCGTCGTCGTCCAGCCCGAGACCGATCATGATCCGGTTCAGGACGTCGGAGAGCAGCGGACCGCATGCGCCGGAACGGGTTTCGCTGCCGATCTCCTCGTGGTCGAAGGCGACCAGCACCGGGATCTGGCGATGCGACGAAGCGTCCAGCAGGGCGGTCAGGCTCGCGTGCACACTGCTCAGGTTGTCGAGGCGTCCGCTGGCGAGGAACTGCTGATCCGAACCGAAGAACCCGCCGCGAGCGGTGTCGTAGGCGTACATGTCGAAGCCGCCGATCGCGGTGGCACCGGTCAGATCGGCCGACCGGGCCAGCTGGTCGACGCCGGCGTCGTCGGTGGCAAGGGCCCAAATCGGTTGTGTGTGTTGCTGTTTGTCCAGTCGCACGCCCTCGTCGTTGACCGCCCGGTCGAGATGGATCGCCAGCTGTGGGATGCGCATGATCGGCCCGGTGCGCACCAGGTGCGTGGCGCCGTCCGTATCGACCATGCGGCCGGCCAGGCCGAGCTCACGATCGAGCCACGAGTTGAGCAGCGGTCCGCCGTAGACCTCGACGCCGAGCTGACGCCAGCCCGAGCGCACCATGTCGGGGTTGGGCTTGAGCTTGAAGGTCGGCGAATCGGTGTGTGAGCCGACGATCCGGAACCCGGCCAGCGGCACGACTTCCTCGGGGATCCGCCAGGCGATCACCGATCCGTCGCGCACCAGCACGTGACCGCCGGGGGAGGAGTGCCAGGGGTCACCCTCGCGCTGCACGGTGAACCCCGCTGCCACCAGCCGCCGGGCCACCTCGGTGGCCGCGTGATAGCTCGACGGCGAGGCGGCGACGAAGTCGATCAGGTCTTCAGCGGGACGCTGCTGGTCGGTGGGCACCGAGCCACCCTAATCCTGGTCAGAAACGCGCGGACGCGGACGCTTCTGTGTTCGTCTGACGACACAGAAGCGTCCGCGTCCGGAGCGCCAGGTCCGGGACGAATCGGTTCAGATGCCATGATCACGGCTGGGGTCAGCGGAGGAAGAGCTGGTATGCGGGGTTGTCGGACTCTTCCCAGTAGCGGTAGCCGAGACGGTCGAGGAAGTCGTGGAAGGCGGGCAGGTCGGCCTCGGGGACCTGCATGCCGATCAGCACCCGGCCGACGTCGGAACCGTGGTTGCGGTAGTGGAAGAGGCTGATGTTCCACTCCGGCGACATGGCCGACAGGAAGCGCATCAGCGCCCCCGGACGCTCGGGGAACTCGAACCGGTAGAGCCGCTCGTGCTCGGCGAGCTCCGAACGGCCGCCGACCAGGTGGCGCAGATGCAGTTTGGCGAGTTCGTCGTCCGAGAGGTCGAGGGCGTCGAGGCCGGCGGCGCGGAAACCCTCGGCGATCGCGGTGGCCTCGGCCCGGTCGCGTACTTGCAGCCCGACGAAGATGTGCGCGGAGTCGGAGTCGGCGATGCGGTAGTTGAACTCGGTGACGGCGCGGCCGCCGACCGCCTCGATGAAGGCCCGGAAGCTGCCCCGGCGCTCGGGGATGGTGACCGCGAAGACGGCCTCGCGCTGCTCGCCGATCTCGGCGCGCTCGGAGACGAACCGCAACCGGTCGAAGTCCATGTTCGCGCCGCAGGCCACCGCGACCAGGGCCCGGTCGGTGATGCCCTCGCGGGCGACGTAGGCCTTGAGTCCGGCGACGGCGAGCGCGCCCGAGGGCTCGAGGATCGAGCGGGTGTCGGCGTAGACGTCCTTGAGCGCCGCGCAGACCGCGTCGGTGTCGACGCGGACGATCTCGTCGACATATGCCCGGGCCAGCTTGAAGGTCTCCTCGCCGACCAGGCGGACGGCGGTGCCGTCGCAGAAGAGGCCGACGTTGGCGAGCTCGACCGGGTGCCCGGCGGCGAGCGAGCGCGCCATCGCGTCGGAGTCGTCGGTCTGCACGCCGATCACTTTCACCTGCGGCCGTAGGGCTTTCAGGTACGCGGCGATTCCGCCGATCAGGCCGCCACCGCCGACCGCGACGAACACGGCGTCGAGTTCGCCGGGGTGCTGACGCAGGATCTCCATCGCGATGGTGCCCTGGCCGGCGATCACGTCGGGGTCGTCGAAGGGGTGCACGAAGGTCAGCCCGCGCTCGTCGCCGAGGGTCACCGCGTGCGCGTACGAATCGGTGAACGACTCCCCGTGCAGCACCACCTCGGCGCCGAGGTTGCGCACCGCCGAGACCTTCACCTCGGGGGTGGTGGTCGGCATCACGATCACCGCCTGGCTGCCCAGTCGCTGCGCGGCCAGCGCCACCCCTTGCGCGTGGTTGCCGGCCGACGCCGCGATCACCCCCTTGGCCAGGGCGTCGTGCGGCAGCAGCGCCATCTTGTTGTAGGCGCCACGGATCTTGAACGAGAACACCGGCTGCAGGTCCTCGCGTTTGAGCAGTACCCGGTTGTGCAGCCGGCGGGAGAGCAGCGGCGCGTCCTCGAGCGGGGTCTCGTCGATGACGTCGTAGACCCGGGCGGTCAGAACGCGTTTGAGGTATTCGGTGGCGAGATCGGGTTCTTGCACCCCCCGAACATACCGACGTCGGATCAGTGCCGCTTCCAGCAGCCGGTGTGCCAATGGCGACGGTCGTGGATGCCGCCGAAGGCGCCGATCGGCTCCTCGGCCGGCCAGGCGACCAGGTGCGGTGTGCCGGGCGGGATCTCCTGGTGACAGCCCGGGCAGCGATAGGTCTTGGACGCCGCGGCGCCGCTCAGCGGACGCACCAGCCACTCGCCGTCCCGCCGCTGCTCGCGGCGCGCCGTCCCGAACAGGGCCCGCTCGGGGTCGAACGCCGGCCCGCCCCCGCCGGAGCCCCCGGAATCAGAACCGGAACCGGACGATCCGCGCCCACGCCCGCGCCGTCCGGAGTCCTTCGGCCGTCGGGGACGGTTGCTGCGGGGCACCGACAGAGCCTCTCACCCCGGACGGCGTAATGCCGGGTGGCGATGACTGAAGTTCCGGCCCCGTACGGCCGACTGCACTGGCGTGGGAGCGTCTCAGGGCACAGCTTCTCGGTCGGCCGACGACGGACGCCGGGCGACCGTGCTCGGCCGCCTTGTCTACCGGGCCCTGCGCGCGCGCAGCGACGACGACATGTTCCTGCTCATCGCCGACTGGGCCCGGGACAACGTCGAGGGCACCCGGCTCACCGCCGCGCTGCTGAGCAACGACCTGCGCTCGCTGGAGATGTTCTGGCTGGGCGAGGCCCGCGAGCACGCCTACCGCACCACCTTCCCGGTGCGTGACAGCGGCCTCGGCGACATCGTCAGGCACCCGTCGGCGCACCCGCGCCCGGTCGAGCTGCGGGCCGGTGCCGAACAGATGCACTTCGTCCGCCAGGGGGCGCCCGCCGAGACGATGGGCATCGCGCTGCGCGCCGAGGGCGACGTGATCGGCGTGCTGGCGATCACCCGCGACGACGGCGGCCCGCTGAACGAGGGCGAGTCCTGGTACCTCGGTGAGCTGGCCGGCATCGTCGAGTCGAACCTCGAACGGTTCCGGCTGCTCAGCAACACCCGCGCCGAACTCGCCCGCGAACAGACCCAGGCCCGGCTGATGCGCAGCGTCGGCCAGCTCGGCATCGATCTGTCGGTGGCCACCAGCGTCGACGAGGTCTTCGAGATCGTCGCCCAGCAGCTCGACAAGGTGGCCTCGGTCGAGCGGCTCACGCTGGTGCGTCCGGGCCCGGACGGCGCCCTGCACCTGATCGGCGGGCGGGCCCGCGGTGGTGGTGTGCCGCCCGAGCAGGTGCTGCCGCTGGACGCCGTGGTCGACCGGGTGCTGACCAGCCGGAGCGCCGAATACGTCTCGGACCTGGGCAATTTCGGCTCCGACGAGCATCGCGACCTGATCGAGCTGGGCCTGCGCTCGACGATGAGCCTGCCGGTGCCGATCGGCGGTTCGCCCGGCGCGGTGCTGAACGCCGGCTTCAACCGGCCGCTGGCCGTCGACCAGGACCAGGTCAAGGCGCTACAGATGCTCACCTCGCTGACCGGTGCCAGCCTGGCCCGGATCGAGGCCCAGCAGGAGGCGCTGCAACGCGCCCGCCGGCTCGACGAACTGATCGACGACATGCCGTTGCTGCTGGTCACGTTGTTCCCGGACGGCACCATC
>DAIOVT010000050.1:0-5215 GCA_036758885.1 Kineosporiaceae bacterium | reverse complement strand
CAGGCCGGCGCCCGGCAGGTCGGTCGTCAGGCGGCCGATCTGCGGGACACCCCGCTGACCGATCTCTACCCGCCCGAGGGACGCATCGCGGTGGCCGCCGCGGTCGGCAAGCTGGCCGGCGCCGAACCGGGTGTGGTCGAGATCTGGGAGGCCCAGCTGGTCGACCCGAGCGGTCGCACCCGCTGGATCAAGCACACCGGACGGCGCGTCGAGGCCGGCCCGGACGAGCCCTGCATCCTGGTGGTCTGTGAGGACGTCACCACGGTCAAGGAGCTCTCCGAACGGTTCGAGCACGAGGCCACCCACGACGCGCTGACCGGGCTGGTGAACCGGCGCGAGATCGACCGGCGGCTGCGCGAACTCGCGGACGGCGGTGAGCCGCTCAGCCTGTGCATCATCGACCTCGACCACTTCAAGCGGATCAACGACACCCACGGCCACCACGCCGGTGACGTGGTGCTGGTCGAACTGGCGCACATGCTCTCGGGCATGATCAGCTCGCGTGACGTGCTCGGACGCACCGGTGGCGACGAGATGCTGTTGCTGCTGCCCGGTTGCCGGCTGTCGAACGCGGTGCGGGTCGCCGAACGGCTGCGGACGGCGGTGCACAACCTCGACATCCCCGAGGCCGGTGGGCTGAAGGTGACCCTGAGCATCGGGGTGGCATCGCTGGAACGTTCCGGTGACGTGACCGCGCTGCTGGCCGACGCCGACGAGGCCTGCTACGCCGCGAAATCGGCTGGGCGCGACCGTATTTCGGTGGTTCGGCAGACACGGGCCAGCAACGCGACCAGTGACGTCGAGTGGGTCGACCGGGTGCAACGCGCGCTCAACGACAACAACCTCGATCTGGTCGCGCACGAGGTCAGGCCGATCGCCCGGGGCCAGGCCGAACCGCTGACGCCGCAGTGCCGGTCGCTGCTCGAGACGCTGCCCTGGTTGGCGGTCTCGATGGTGCTGGTCGAGGACGATCGATGTTTCGAGGCGCAGGCGTTCAGTTCGGTCGTCGAGCGGTACGGGCTGAGCGTCACCCTCGACCGCTGGCTGATGACCGAGGTGATCGCGACGGTGGGGGTGCTCGAACGGGCCGCCGGGTCGGCGGTTTCGGCTGCGGCGCAACCGATCGCCGTCCAGATCTCGATGCGCTCGGCGGAGAGCGAGGAGTTTCGCGAGTTCGTGATCGAGGCGTTGTCACGCTCGGGTGTGATGCCTTCGCGGTTCATCTTCGAGATCAACGGATCGTTGACGGTGAACCGGTTCCACTCGTTCATGGGGTTCATCGAGGCGCTCGGCGCTCTCGGTTGCCGGTTCGTGCTGCAGGATCTCGGGGTCGGGTTGTCGTCGCTGCGACGGTTGCGTTCGCTACCGATCCTGGCGCTCAAGCTCAGTGCCGAGCTGGCCGGTGGGGCCGCTGCCGACGAGGATCTGATGCGGGGCCTGATCAGTATGGCGACGGCGCTGCGCATCGGCACGATCATCGAATGCGTCGAGGAAACCGTTGTGCCGCACCGGTTGTACGAACTCGGGGCCGACGTGGTGATCGTCAGCGACCCGTCGCAGGCGAGCCTGTTGCGCGACCTGCCGCCGCCGGCGCGGAAGCGTTCGGGCAGTGGGCCGAACGGCAAGAGTGCGATCGAGGGCCCTGACGCCGGGGCGGAGTCGCCACTCGAGGTGGCACCCCGCCCCGCGGCCGCCGCCCGGGCAAAAGCCTGGGCAGCTATGGGTTTTGCGTCTGCTCAGCCCGAGGTGGTGCCGGGCTCAGCCTCTGACGCTTCGCTTGGTGGCGAAGCGGTAGACCAGCAGCGCGATCACGGCGCCGATGATCGATCCGATGATGCCTGAGGGCTGCAGAGCGCTTCCTCCGCTGCGGAACATGTAGCCGAGGAACCCGCCGATGAACGAGCCGACCACGCCGAGGCCGACGGTCATCGGGATGCTCATCGGGTCGGGGCCGGGTACCAGGAACCGGGCGATGAAGCCTGCGATGGCGCCGATGACGAGCAGGCTGATGATGAAACCGATCATGATTCGTACTCCCGTCCGTGCGGTTCACGAACCTGTGTGGTGTGGCCGTTCCGTAACGGCCTGTGCCGATTCACGCTAACACCATCACCTGGGGTTCCTGGCCTTGCCGAGGGTGACAGTGCCCGTAATGTGATCAGGGTCGGTGTCGTCGAGAAGGCTGTATCCGCACCGTTGGTACAACGCGATGTTGCGGTGACTGCCGGTTCCGGTGAACAGCAGGTGTTCATCGACGTCCGTCGAGGTCAGGCTCTCGATCAGGGCCAGCAGGGCGGTGCCGATGCCGCGTCCGGCGAGGTCCGGTGCGACCATCAGCCGGCCGATGTGCTGGCGCCGTCCGCGCTCCTCACCGCGCACCGAGGCGACCAGCCGGCCGTCGGGCCGGGGGCCGATGCGGACGACGAGGGTGAGCGCCGCGAGCGAACCCGCGAGCACCTGTTCGGCGCTCTCCCGCAGCGGCGGGATGTTCATGGAGTCGTTCGCCTGGGCCTCGCTGACCCAGCAGCACCGTTGCAGCACAAAGAGTTCCGCGAGATCGGCGGCGGTGAAGCGGCGGACGACCGATCCGGGCAGGACGTCGGCGAGCGCGTTCGGGGTCAGGGTCGCGGCGGACATCCGCGCAGGCTAGCCCCGGGCGCCGGGTGAGGAGGCCGCCGATGATGCAAAGCTGTGCCCATGGCCACCCCCGACCTGGAGCATCGCCGGTTCGAGTCCGCGGCGGCGCTGGACGCCTGGCTCGACGAACATCACCAGAGCGTGCCGGGCTGCTGGGTGCAGATCGCGAAGAAGAACACCGGAGTGGCCAGCGTCAGCTACGACGAGCTGGTCGAGGTGCTGCTCTGCTTCGGCTGGATCGACGGGCACACCCGCAGGGTCGACGAGGTCTACTACGAATTGCGTTGCACGCCAAGGCGTTCGAAGAGCAACTGGGCGTCGTCCAACGTCGAGCGGGTGGCCCGGATGACCGCCGAGGGCAGAATGCGCCCGGCGGGGTAGGCGCAGGTCGACCTGGCCAGGGCCGAGGGTCGCTGGCCGGCCGAGTAGTTCAGGTGAGGACGACGACAAGGAGCCCGCAGTGACGACGATTGTTTCCAGCCTGTTCATCTCGATGGACGGCGTCGCCGAGGTCGACCCGGCCTGGCACTTCCCCTACTTCGACGAGAACCTCGGCGCCGCGGTCGACGAGGACTACCGCGACTCCGACCTGATGCTGCTCGGCCGGGTCACCTACGACAGCTTCGCCGGCGCCTGGCCCGATCGTGAGAGCGCCGGCGGACCCGACGCGCCGTTCGCCAAGCGCCTGGGCGACACCGCCAAACTGGTTGCCACCAGGGGGGATCACGACCTGGGCTGGCGCAACGTCGAACGCACCGACGACCCGGTGGCCCGGGTCGCCGAACTGAAGGACGCCGGCGAGCTGGGCAAGGTGCTGGTGGCCGGGTCGTTGTCCGTCGTCCGGCAGTTGATCGATGCCGAGCTGCTCGACGAGCTGCACCTGTACGTGCACCCGGTGGCCGCCCGGCACGGCGAGAGGCTGTTCACCGAGTCGGACGACGTCCGCCCGCTCAAGGTGCTGCGCTCGGCGGTCTTCCCGACCGGCGTGATCAAGGTCGACTACGCCCTGGCGCCGCTGCCCAACCAGGACGGCTACGACGACATCACCGACAAGGTGCCGGGCGCGGACGAGGCCTGAGCCCGGCAGCCCGCGGGCCGCTATTGGTCTCGCAGCTCCTGGCGGGAGGAGAGCGTCGGCTGCCAGGTGGCGCCGGCGCGCTCGCAGGCCATGGTGCTGATCCGGCAACGGACCAGCACGTTGGACTCGTCACCGGCGAACAGCACGGCGTCGTCGCTCTCCCAGCGCAGCGCGAACACCGAGGTGACCGGCCACCAGGTGATCACCCCGGTCGCCGGGGTCAGCAGTCCGAAGGCCGCACCGTCCGCCGAGGTGACGATCGTGTGCTGCCGGTCGGGCGAGGGGCCCTGCACCTCGAGACCCTTCGGGCTGCAGGTGCGCCGCAATTCCTGGCCGGTGTTCGAGTTGCTGAGTAGCAGGCAGGTCTCGAGCTGGGTCAGCACGCCGCGGCCGGTCAGGCCGAGCGCGGCGGTGTTGTCGGTGGCCGACAGCGCCCGTGGTTGTTCGGTGAACGGTGCGGGCCAGGTGACCAGCCGGTTCGCAGCGCGCTGCTGGCCGTTCGACGTCGTGCCCAGGTTCTCCGCCTTAGTCATGATCACGGCATTGTCCGCCCAGGTCACGGGGACGTAACTGCCGTCCAGCCGGTGCGTGATCCGTGCCGAGTCGACGTCGATGATCGCGGAACTGCTGAGGTTCTTGGCCGGGTTGACAAGGGTGATCGCAAGTCGGGTGCCGTCCGGTGAGACCACGGATCCCCACGCAGACCCCGCGAAGATCTTGCGAATCGAGCCGGGCCTGCTCACCAGCAGCACCTGGTAGTTGTCGTCGAAGTCGCCGCCGGTGAACGAGCTGCTGTTCGCCACGACGAAGATCCCCTGTGGTCGAGCGGCGATCGGAACCGCGCGAGAGATGTCCGGAAGGTCCAGCGTGGTGGAGCCCTCCGGCGTGACCAGAACCGGTGCGGCTGTGCTGTTCAGAACCGGATTCTCCACGTACGTCGTGGGTTTCGCGGCGGCCGGGCCGAGCGGCAACTGCGCTGCCGTGGAGAGCGACTTCGGCAGCGGGGCTGCCTGCGCGGGCCAGGGCGCGGTGGACGACGCACCCCCGCCCGCCGGTGGCGCCGAGCGCCGGGCCGGTGTACCGGCCAGTGCCACGGTGACCGCGATCGCGATCACGGCAACCACGGCGGCGGCCGCGGCGAGAGTCCCCCGGCCCAGGCCCAGCCACGAATGCGCGGGTGACGAGCCGGCCCGGGCGCTTCTCCGCACGGCCAGAGCCGGATTGGCCAGCCGGGCGCCGTCCACCTGGTCGGCGAGTTCGCGCAGCGCCGTCCGTAGGCGGGGTTCGAAGTCGGTGTTCATCGCTGCTCCTCCGCACGGTCGAGACCGGTCATCGCCGGGGTCATGCTGGCTTGCAGGCTCGCCAAAGCCCTTGAGGCGTTTGACTTCACGGTTCCGGGGCTGATGCCGAGGGTGGCGGCGATGTCGGCCTCGGAGAGGTCGAGCCAGTAGCGCAGCACCACGACCTCGCGTTGGCGTTGTGGTAGGCGCTGAACGGCCT
>DAIOVT010000049.1:0-13686 GCA_036758885.1 Kineosporiaceae bacterium | reverse complement strand
GGGCTGGTTCGCCGAACGCGAGCTGGCCGAACGCACCGAGTTGCGGTTGCCGCCGGCCGCGGTGTGCGCGAGCCTGACCGGGGAGTCCTCCGCGGTGGCCGCCTGGTTGCGTCAGGCCGATCTGGAGTCGCTTCCCGCCCTGTCCGGGGTGGAGCGACTGGGACCGTTCCCGGTCTCCGATCGCTCGGGTGCGCCTCCCGGCGAATCGTCCGAGCAGGCCGCCTCGGGGCAGCAACTGGCCGCCGGGTTCGAGCTGCCGACGGTCCGGGTGGTTCTGCGCGTGGCCCGGGAGCGACGCGAGGAGTTCACCCGCGCCGTCCGTGCCGCCTCGGTGACCCGTAGCGCGCGCCGCGAGATCGGCGCCGTCCGGGTGCAGATCGACCCCCAGCAGATCGGCTGACGCCGCTCGGTCGGCCGAAGCCGGCGGGACTGTGTTAGCGTCGCGGCGATCGTGTCGACCGGATGGAGGTGGGACCCATGAACGCAGTGTTCACAGTGGGCGCTCCACCACAGTCCACGATCGCGCGACTCAGGTAGTCGCCACCGGGAGCGCCGAACGGCACATCGCGAAAGGCGACTCCCATGAACATCAGAGCAAACACCCGCGCACTGGTCCTCGGCGGTGGCGGTTCCACCGGCAACGCCTGGCTGATCGGCGTCGTCGCCGGTCTCCACGACGGCGGCCTGGACGTGACGACGGCCGACCTGACGATCGGCACGTCGGCCGGTTCGACCGCTGCCGCCCAGCTCGCCGGCGCCCCTGTGGCCGAGCTTTTCGAGGCCACCCTGATCGCGCCCCCGCGGCGCCCGGCCGCAACGGGTCGCGGGGGCGGCACGACCGCGCGGGTGAGCGAACACCTGGAACGAATGAACTCCGTCATCGCTGCGGCCTCGGGCCCGGCGGACCTGCGCCGCCGGCTGGCCTCGGCGGCCCTCGAACGGGACGCGGCCTCGGACGGTTCCTGGTCGCAGCAGTGGCGAGCCACCGTCACCGCGCGACTGCCGGCGCGGACCTGGCCCACCCGAAGGGCTCTGATCACGGCGGTCGACGCCCGGACCGGCGATCCGGTGGTGTTCGACGAGGACAGCGGTATCGATCTGGTCGACGCCGTCGCGGCGAGCTGCTCCAGCGGCCTGCCGTACCGGATCGGGGAGCACCGCTACATCGACGGCGGGTTTCGCTCGAACGCCGAGAACGCCGATCTGGCAACGGGTTACGAGCGAGTCCTGGTGCTTTCACCATTCGGTGGCAAGACCTTGCTACCGCTGGAATGGGGTACGCATCTCGCCGCCCAGGTCACCGACCTGCGGGCGCGGGGCAGCCGGGTGGAGACGGTCTTTCCGGACGGCGCCGCCGAGCACCTGTTCGGTGCCGACGCGATGGATCTCTCGTTGCGGCCGACTGCTGCCCGGGCCGGCTTTCAGCAGGGCTGCGATCTGGCCGAGCGGCTCATGGCCTTCTGGTGACGGCGAGTTTTCAGCTGATGATTCCGTGACGAGCATTCCAGCGCTGCGCCCCGATGTACGCGTCGACCATTCCCCATACCCAGAAGCCGAGCAGGCCGAAGACCCCGATGACAACAATCACCAGGAACCAGCTGATGACATATCCGCAGAGGATGGCGATGCCCTTTCCGGTGTCGCCGTTCATCATCGAACCGACGCCGGGGATGAAGAACGAGACGAGCAGCGAGAGTGCCGGGCTCTTCGGGGCGACCAGGCCTCCCTGTGGTGTGTGGCCGCCGGCCAGGCCGTAGCCGGCGGGTGTCCCGTACTGGTTCGCGCCGTATCGGTTCGGTCCGTACTGGGTTGTCCCGAACTGGTTCGGTCCGGAGAGGTTCGGTGGCGGCGACGCATAAGGGTTCTGCTGCGGCCCCGCGCTGCTCGGCTCCTCGATCGTTGCCGGATCGATCCAGGACGTGCCGTTCCAGTACCGCGAAGACCCGTCCTGCTGTTGATACCAACCGGGTCCGGGTGCTTGAGTCATTTCTCCTCCTGGAGTCGTCGCCGGCACCGCAGGAAGCCGGATGCGACGGGATCTTGGGCGATTCTACGAACTCGCCGACGGGCTCGGCGGGTGCAGCACGGCGAAAGCGTCGGTGATCTCGAGCTCGCCACGGCGGAAACGGAAGACCGCGGCCGGTCGGCCGCCGTTCGGTCCTGAGCGAATACGCTCACCGGTGGCCTCGATCTGCTGGCGGCGAAGCAGGATCCGCTGCAGGTTGGTGGCGTCGACGTCGTGCCCGAGAGCGGCTCGGTAATAGCCCGCGAGTTCCGACATGGTGAAGGCCGGGGGAGCGATGGCGAACCCGAGATTGGTGTAGGACAGCTTGGAGCGCAGCCGGTTTCGGCCGTTCGCGACGATGTCGGCATGGTCGAAGGCCAGATCGGGCAGGGTGTCGAGCCGGTGCCAGGCGCCGTCCGCGGGCAGTTCCGGCTGGGCACCGCCCGGGATCAGGCCGAGGTAGCTCGTCGCCACCGTGCGCCGTCCGGGCACCCGGGCGGGGTCGCCGAGGCTCTTGAGCTGCTCCAGATGGCTGAGTTCGCGAACATCCACCTTCTCGGCGAGCTGGCGGCTGATCGACTCGCGCAGGCTCTCGGTCGGGCGCAGTTCGCCGCCGGGCAACGCCCAGCGGTGCTCGTGCGGTGGCCGGGCGCGCTGCCAGAGCAGGACGCACAGGTGACCGTCCCGGACCTGCAGGACGACGGCGAGAACCTCGTGGCTGGAACCGGACACAACCTGGATGCTAGTGTGCAAAGGCAGTTCTCGACCAGAGGGCGAAAACTAGGAGTTGGTCCTCCTCGCGGAATCGTCCTCGGTTCGGTCTCATCGAAGGGGCACGTCATGTCGTCAGCGACCCAGCAGGTCGGTGCAGGTATCGATGCAGGGATCGGCGTCCGGGGGGACACGTCCACCCCCGGGGCCGCACGCGCAGAGTTCGACCAGAGCGCCTGGGCCGAGGAGGTCCGCACCCTGGCCAGGGAACGCGGCGCGGTGATCCTCGCGCACAACTACCAGATCGCCGAGATCCAGGACGTCGCCGACCACGTCGGCGACTCGCTCTACCTCTCCCGGGTCGCGGCCTCGGCGCCGGAGCAGGAGATCGTGTTCTGCGGCGTCCATTTCATGGCCGAGACAGCCAAACTGCTCTCGCCGGAGAAACGGGTGCTGATCCCCGATGCGCGGGCCGGCTGCTCGCTCGCCGACACCATTCACGCCGAGGAGTTGCGTGCCTGGAAGGCCGCGAACCCGAACGCCGTGGTGGTCTCGTACGTGAACACGACTGCGGCGGTGAAGGCCGAGACCGACGTGTGCTGCACGTCCTCGAACGCCGCCGACGTGATCCGTTCGATCCCCGAGGACCAGGAGATCCTGTTCCTGCCCGACCGGCACCTCGGCGCTCACGTGCAGCGGGTCACCGGCCGGAAGAACATGAAGATCTGGCAGGGCCAGTGCCATGTGCACGAGGGAATCTCGGGCGAGGTGCTGGTCGAGAAGCTGGCCGCCGACCCGGAGGCCGACGTGCTGGTGCATCCCGAGTGTGCCTGCGCCACACCGGCTCTGGAGCTGATCGCGGACGGCAAGGTCGAACAGGACCGGGTTCGCATTCTCTCCACCGGCGGCATGGTCACCCAGGCCGGCCGGGTGGACGCGCCCCGGGTGCTGGTCGCCACCGAGAACGGTCTGCTGCACCAACTGCGCAAGGACCGGCCGGACGTGCAGTTCCTGCCCGTGGTCGACACCGCGGTGTGCGGGTACATGAAGATGATCACCACCGCCAAACTGCTGAACTGCCTGCGCACCGGCCGCGACGAGGTCACCGTGCCCGAGCAGATCGCGGACCGGGCGCGCAAGAGCGTCGAGCGGATGGTCGAGATCGGCAACCCCTCCCGCGGCGGTGAGTGAGGGACCGGGCGCCGTGATCGGCGCCGACCCGAGCAGCTTCGCGCCACAGGTGGTCGCCCGGCTCGCGGCGGCCGGGTCGAGCTTCACCCGGACCGTCGACGTGCTGATCGTCGGGTCCGGCATCGCCGGGCTCTCGCTGGCACATGCCCTCAGCGGCAACGGTCTACAGATCGCCGTGGTGACCAAGGCCGAACTCCGCGCGGGCAGCACCCGCTGGGCCCAGGGCGGGGTGGCCACCGCCGACGGCCCGGGTGACGACCCGGCCTCGCACATCCGGGACACCCTGGTCGCCGGTGCCGGGCTGTGCGATCTCGATGCGGTCACCACCCTGGTGCACGAGGGCCCGGGCGAGGTCGCCGCGTTGCTGGCGAACGGTGCCGTTTTCGACCGCACCGCCGACGGCGCGCTGTCGTACACGCTCGAGGGTGGCCATTCCCGGCCGCGGATCGTGCACGCCGGCGGTGACGCCACCGGTCTGGAGATCCAGCGGACCTTCGAGGACGTCGTCCATGGCGCCGAGGACGTGTCGATCTGGGAGCACACCTTCCTGCTGGACCTGCTCACCGCCGCCGACCCCGACCGGCCCGGCGGGCCGCGGGTGGTGTGCGGGGCGCGGGTCTCCCGCTGGACCGGCACCGGCCGTGACGACGACCGGCACGAGATCGGTGAGATCCATGCTCGGGCAACGGTTCTGGCGACCGGAGGCTACGGCCAGGTCTACGCCAAGACCTCGAACCCCTGGGTGTCGACCGGCGACGGCCTGGCCGCCGCGCTACGGGCCGGGGTGACGACGTCCGACCTGGAGTTCGTGCAGTTCCACCCGACGGTGCTGGCCCTGGAGGGGGCGACCGACGACGCCGGCCGCCAGCAACTGGTCTCCGAGGCGGTGCGCGGCGAGGGCGCGGTTCTGATCGACGCCGACGGCGTTGCGTTCATGCAGGGACGGCACCCGCTGGCCGATCTGGCCCCGCGCGACGTGGTCTCGGCGACCATCGCCGAGCGGATGGCCGAACTCGGTGTCGACCACGTCTACCTGGACGCCCGCGGTATCGGCGAGCAGAAGCTGCTGCGCCGGTTCCCGACCATCGTCGCGGCGTGCCGCCGGGCCGGTGTCGACCCGGTGACCCAGCCGATCCCGGTGGCGCCGGCCGCGCACTACTGCTGTGGCGGGATCCATGCCGACATGACCGGGAGCACCTCGTTGCCCGGGCTGTTCGTCGCGGGCGAGGTGGCCGGCACCGGGGTGCACGGCGCCAACCGGCTGGCCTCGAACAGTCTGCTCGAGGCCATGGTGATGGCGGGTGGCCTGGCGAAACGGCTGCTGGTCGATCCGGGCCGGCGGCTCACCCCGGAGCCGGACGACCGGCCCGCGGGGCTGGTCGACCCGGGGGCCCGCACCGAGCTGAGCGCCTCGATGGGGCGCCAGGCCGGAGTGGTGCGCCGTCCGGAGCAGCTCGCCGATCTGGCCAAGATGCTCACCGCCGAACTGGACGCGGGGACCGACGTGGCACCGGGGCTGTACGCCTGGGAGACCACCAACCTGCACACCATCGCCAGCGCCCTGGTCAGCGCCGCGAGGCAGCGTGAGGAGAGCCGCGGCTGTCATCGCCGCAGCGACGTCACCGAGCCGGTGGAAGCCTGGCGGCGGCGGGTGTTGACCACCGTCGAGGGCGGCCGGCTGCACACCGAACTCGGCCCGCCGATCGTCGGCGCCGATCCCGAACCGGAGAAGCCATGACCAGCAACGGGTTTGCGCCACTACCGATCGGTGAGGCAGAGCGGATCGCCGGGTTGTCACTGGTGGAGGATCTCGCCGGTGGAGTCGACGTGACCACCGACGCCACCATCGCCGCCGACGCCGTCGCGACCGGGCAGATCGTCGCCCGCGCCGACGGTGTGCTGGCCGGAATGCCGGTCGCCAGAGCGGTTTTCGCCGCCGTCACGGCGATGGGACTGGGCGCCGTCACGCTGACCGAGCACCGCAAGGACGGCGACCGGGTGCGGCGCGGTGATGTGATCGCCGAGGTGAGCGGGCCGACCCGGGCGATCCTGGTCGCCGAGCGCAATGCGCTCAACGTGCTGACCATGGCCTCCGGGGTGGCCACGGCGACCGCGGCCTGGGTGGCGGCGCTGGACGGATCCGGTGCGGTCGTGCGGGACACCCGCAAGACGATGCCCGGGCTGCGCTCGCTGCAGAAGTACGCGGTGCGCTGCGGCGGAGGCTGGAACCACCGGTTGTCGCTGACCGACCAGGCTCTGATCAAGGACAATCACGTGCTCGCCGCCGGGGGAGTGGTGCCCGCCCTGCGGGCGGTTCGCGCGATGCGTCCGGACGTGTTCTGCAAGGTCGAGTGCACGCAGGTCGAACAGGTCGAGCAGGCCTGCGCGGCCGGGGCACAGCTCGTGCTGCTCGACAACATGAGCACCGACCAGATGCGCGAGTCGGTACTGATCGCCAAGCGGTACGGCACCAGGACCGAGGCCAGTGGCGGCCTGACCCTGGACAATGCCGCCGAGGTGGCCGCGACCGGTGTGGACTACCTTGCCGTCGGAGCACTCACCCACTCCGCGCCGGCCCTGGACATCGCCCTGGACCTGCTCGGCTGAACGAACTGTCCGCCTGCAGGAAGGACCCGGCCATGCCCGACTTCGACACGATCGTGATCGGTGCCGGTGTGGCCGGCCTGACCGCGGCCCGGTTGCTGACCCGGGCGGGCCGCCGGGTGGTGGTGCTCGAGGCCCGAGACCGGATCGGCGGCCGGGTCTGGACCGACCGCGCCGACGGGCTGGTCACCGACCTCGGTGCGTCCTGGGTGCACGGCATCACCGACTGCCCGGTCGCGGCCGCCACCGAGGCGTTCGGCATGCGCCGAGCCGAGTTCACGGTCGGCGGCTATCAGGTCGACAGCCGGCCGATCGCCTACTACGGGCCGGACGGGCAGCGACTCGGCGAGGCCGCGTCGAAGGCCTTCGCGGACGACGTCCATACCGTGGACGCGACCCTGATCGAGACGATCGCGGCCTCGGCCCCGGACGCCTCCTACCGCGACGTCACCGAGGCGGCCCTGACCGCGCAGGGCTGGGACGGCGAACGCGCCCAGCGGGTGCGCGAGTACCTGGAGCACCGCTCGGAGGAGCAGTACGGCGCCTGGATCGAGGATCTCGCCGCCCACGGTCTGGACGACGACTCGATCGCCGGCGACGAGGTGGTCTTCCCGGACGGCTACGACGTGCTGCCGCAACACCTCGCAGCGGGGCTCGACATCCGCCTGGAACACGTTGTCTCCCAGGTCGACTGGTCGCCCGGCGGGGTCAGTGTCACGACCGGCCGGGGCACGTTCACGGCGGCCGATGCGCTGATCACGGTGCCGGTCGGGGTGCTGCAGTCGCAGGACTTCGTCATCGACCCACCGATGCCCGAGCCGAACGCCGGGGCGCTGAGCCGGTTGCGGATGAACGCCTTCGAGAAGATCTTCCTGCGGTTCCCCGACAGGTTCTGGGACGACGGGGTGTACGCCGTCCGGCAACAGGGTCCGCAGAGCCGCGCCTGGCATTCCTGGTACGACCTCACCGCTCTGCACGGTACGCCCACGTTGCTCACCTTCGCCGCGGGCCCGACGGCGAGGCTGATCCGCGACTGGACGCGGGAACAGGTCGTCGAGTCGGTGCTGGACCAGTTGCGCCGCCTGTACGGCGACGCGGTGCAGCCACCGACCCACGTGCATGTCACCGACTGGCAGGGCGATCCCTACAGCCATGGCTCCTACGCCTACATGATCCTGGGCTCGACGACGGCCGATCACGACGACCTGGCCACCCCGATCGGCGGGGTGCTGCACATCGCCGGCGAGGCGACCTGGACCGAGGATCCGGCCACGGTTCCCGCCGCGCTGTGTTCGGGTCACCGGGCCGCGGAGAACATGCTGCGGCGCACGATCCCGATCGCGCAGGTGTGGTCGGGCCGCTGAGTCCTCAGTCCTGGAAGAGCGACCAGCACAGGTCGTTGCGACGGCGCTGATCACCAGATCGCCGGTTCACCCGCGACCCAGCGCCGCGATCGCCTCGGCCGGGTCGAGGTCCGGAGGCATTTGTCGGCTCGGACGCCACAAAATGCCTCCGGACCTCAGCCAGGACCTCAGCCGGCCAGTGCAGGCTCACGCAGCGCGGTACGGGTGCCGGCGTCCGGGGCGATCGCGCCGGTGCAGGCGGCCGTCACCGCGGCGGCCACCGCCGTGCTCACCCCTGGTTCGAAGACCCCGGGGATGAACCGTTCCGGACCGGGGGAGTCGACCAGCGCCGCCAGTGCGCGGGCCGCCGCCATCAGCGCCTCGCGGCTGCAGTGGCGGGCCTTGGCGTCCAGCAGCCCGCGGAACAGGCCGGGGAAGGCCAGCACGTTGTTCACCTGGTTCGGGAAGTCGCTGCGTCCGGTGGCGACCAGCGCCACGGTGGCCGGCACCTGGTGCGGCAGGATCTCGGGGATCGGGTTGGCCATCGCGAAAACCGCCGCCGCCGGTGCCATCTCGGTCAGCCATTCGGGTTCGAAGGCGCCCGGCCCGGAGAGGCCGATCAGCACGTCGGCGCCGCGAACGGCCTGCCTGACACCACCGGTGCGGCCCTCGTGATTGCCGTGCTCGGCGAACCATTGGTGATGCTCGGGCAGCCCCGGCAGACCGGCGTGCAGAATGCCTGCCCGATCGACTCCGATCACCTGACCGATGCCCAGTTCGACCAGCAACCGGGCGGTCGCCGTGCCGGCGGCGCCGCAGCCGACGATGGTGACGGTCATGTCGTCGAACCGCTTGCCGGTGGCCCGGGCGACGTTGAGCACTCCGGCTGCCACGGTGACCGCGGTTCCGTGCTGGTCGTCGTGCACCACCGGGATCGACAGCGCCTCCTGCAACCGCCGCTCGATCTCGAAACAGGCCGGCGCCGCGATGTCCTCGAGGTTGATGCCGCCGAAGGTGGGCGCCAGGGCGATGCCGATCGCCACCATCTCCTCGACGGTGCGGCCGTTGACGCAGATCGGGTAGGCGTCGATGCCGGCGAACTGACCGAAGAGCACCGCCTTGCCCTCCATCACGGGCAGCGCCGCCTCGGGACCGATGTCGCCCAGGCCCAGAACGGCGGTGCCGTTGGTCAGCACCGCGACGGTGTTGGCCCGGCCGGTGTACTTCCAGACCTGCTCGGGTTCTGCGGCGATGGCCTGCGAGACCCGCCCGACGCCAGGGGTGTAGGCCAGAGCCAGATCCGCGGGGCCCTCGACGGCGGCGCGGGCCACCACGCAGACCTTGCCACCCTGATGCCGGGCGAACGCCGGGTCGTCGTGCAACTCGTTCTTGGCCATGGGGATCGGTCCTTCGGTCGCTCACGGTTGGCGGGAGGGGACCGGATCATCGACAGCGCAAGACGCACGCCGCCGGGAATCCGGCGGGCGGGCGGGCGGGGTGGAGACGAACCGTCAGTGGATGACGGTCGAGATGCCCCGCTGGGCCCGTACCGGAATGCGTACGAGTGCGAGGGCAGGTGCTGCGGCCACGGCGAGCGCTGCGAAGGCAGCGGCGGCGAGGGCAAGCGTCAGCACGGGCCAGAGCGTAGGGGAAGTCGCTGCTGCTGCCAAGTCACCGCTGCCGGTCCGGGCCGCCTCACCCGGGCCGGAACACCTAGACTGTGCCGGTGCCGATCAAGCCCATTCGTCTCTTCGGTGACCCCGTGCTGCGCACTCCCGCGGCGCCGGTGGTCGACTTCGACAAGGAACTACGGGTGCTGGTCAAGGACCTCACCGACACCATGATGGACGCCCCGGGCGCCGGGTTGGCCGCGCCCCAGATCGGTGTCGGGCTGCGGGTCTTCACCTACTACGTGGACGGCGAGCTCGGTCACCTGATCAACCCCGATCTCGACCTCTCCGGCGAACTGCAGGAGGGCGAGGAGGGCTGCCTGTCCTTCCCCGGTGTGGTCTTCGAGACGCCGAGGTCGCTACGGGCGGTGGCCAAGGGCTGGAACGAGCACGGTGAGCCGGTGGTGATCGAGGGCAGCAACCTGATGGCCCGTGCGCTGCAGCACGAGACCGACCACCTCGACGGCATCCTGTTCATCGACCGCATGGACAAGGCGGCGCGCAAACTGGCGCTGAAGGCGATCCGCGAGGCCGAGTGGGCCGGGCAGGCCACCCCGGTGGTCAGGGTGAGCCCGCACGCCACGTTCGGCCGGGCCTACTGAGAGGCACCCCGTGCGTCTGATCCTGGCCGGCACTCCCGAGGTGGCGGTGCCCTCGCTGGAGGCGATCGCCGCCTCCCGGCACGAACTGGTCGCGGTGATCACCCGGCCGGACGCGCCGTCCGGCCGTGGACGGCGCACCGTCCGCTCGGCGGTCGGTGCCTGGGCCGACGACCGGGGGCTGCCGGTGCTCACCCCGGGCAAGGTCAGCGAGATCGTCCCGGAGCTGAGATCCCTTGCCCCGGAATGTGTTCCGGTGGTCGCCTACGGGCAGCTGATCCGCGCCGACGCACTCGCGGTGCCGCCGCGGGGCTGGGTGAACCTGCACTTCTCGGTGCTGCCCGCCTACCGTGGTGCGGCCCCGGTGCAGCGCGCGCTGCTGGCCGGGGAGGAGGTCACCGGGGCCAGCGTCTTCGCCCTCGACGAGGGGCTCGACACCGGCGACGTGTACGGGGTGATGACCGAGCGGGTGCGCCCCGGCGACACCTCGGGCGACCTGCTCGAGCGGCTCTCGGTGGCCGGCGCATCATTACTGGTCCGGGTGCTCGACGGCATCGAGGACGGCGCCCTCGAGGCCCGCCCGCAGGACGACGCCGGGGCGAGCCCGGCGCCCAAGCTGACCCCCGCGGACGCCCGCATCGACTGGGCGGCAGGGCCGGTGGCGGTCGACCGCCGGGTGCGCGCCTGCACGCCGGAACCCGGTGCCTGGACCACCTGGCGCGGGGAGCGGCTCGGTCTCGGACCGGTGCGGCGGCCGACCGCCGACGAGGCGACCCAGCTGCCGCCGGACCTTTCCCCGGGAGCCCTCGCGGTCACCAAACGGCTTGTCGCCGTTGGCACGTCGAACGGTCCGGTGCTGCTGGACGAGGTGCGTCCGGCAGGACGGCGCAACATGCGGGCGGTGGACTGGGCGCGCGGTGTGCGCCCCGAGGCCGGGGAGGGTTTCGAGTGACCGGTCCCGGACTCCCGCAGCGTGGACCGGCCGCGTCCCGCGGTTCGGCGCCGCAGCGGCGTCGTCCGGCGGGTGTCGCCGTCGACCCGGCACGGCTCGCCGCCTGGCAGACCCTGCGCGCGGTCACCGAGGACGACGCCTACGCGAACCTGGTGCTGCCCAAGCGGTTACGGCAGGCCCGGCTGCACGGCAGGGATGCCGCCTTCGCCACCGAACTGACCTACGGCACCCTGCGCGGGCGGGGCACCTACGACGCCGTGATCGCCGCGTGCAGCGACCGCCGGCTGTCCGGGATCGACCCGGCGGTGCTCGACGCACTGCGTCTCGGGGTGCACCAACTGCTCGCGATGCGGGTGCCGGCACATGCCGCCGTGGATGCCACGGTCGATCTGGTGCGGGCCGAGATCGGCCGGGGCACAGCGGGTTTCGTCAACGCAGTGCTGCGCAAGGTGGCCGCCGACGATCTGCCGGACTGGTTGGCCAGGATCATCCCCGAGGGGGCGAGCGAGGACACCCGGCTGGCGCTGACCCACTCGCACCCGGAGTGGATCCTGCGGGCATTGCGTGACTCGCTGGCGGTGGCCGGGCGCAACCGGGACGAGCTGCCCGAACTGCTCGCCGCCGACAACGCCCCGGCCGAGCTCACCCTCACCGCGCTGCCCGGCCTGGTCGCCCCCGAGGAGCTGCAGCGGCAGACCCACGGCGCCGCCGGCCGGCTGAGCCCCTACGCGGTCCGGGTCACCGGCGAGCCCGGCGGCATCGCGGCGGTGCGATCGGCCCGCGCCCGGGTGCAGGACGAGGGCAGCCAGGTGGTCGCTCTCGCCCTTGCCGATGCGGCCCTGACCGGCGGCGCCGGCTCTGAGGGGACGGCCGTCCCGGTCGACCACGGGCAATGGCTCGACATGTGCGCCGGGCCGGGCGGCAAGGCGGCGCTGCTGAGCGCCGTCCTGCGCGAACGCCGGCTGGCCGGCGAGCTGCCGCCGTCCGCGCGGCTGATCGCGAACGAGATCAGCGAGCACCGAGCCGAGCTGGTCCGTTCGTCACTGGCCGGGGTGCTCGCGGCGGCGACGCCCGGCGGCCCGGTCGCCGAGGTGCGGGTCGGTGACGCCCGGGACGCCGAGGCGCTGCGGACGGCGCTGCGACCGGGCCCGGTCACGGCCGGGGCGGCGCAGGGCTACGACCGCATCCTGCTGGACGCGCCGTGCACCGGACTGGGGGCACTGCGCCGGCGTCCGGAGTCGCGCTGGCGCCGGACCCCGGCGGACGTCGGTGCGCTCGCCGGGCTGCAGCGGGAGCTGCTGAACGCCGGCCTCGATCTGCTCCGGCCCGGGGGAGTACTGGCCTACGTGACCTGCTCGCCGCATCCCGCGGAGACCTCGATGGTGGTCGACGACGTGTTGCGCTCGCGCCGAAAGGCCAGTGCCGCAACGGGTTCCTCGCCGGGCCCGGGCGTGATGCCGCTCGCCGAGCGGCTGTGTCCGGACCGCCGACTGTGGCCGCACGTCGACGGGACGGACGCCATGTTCGTTGCCCTGCTGGGTACCCCGGCAGACGGGTAGGGTCCAAGCATGAGTTATCCCGAGGGCGTGGGCGGCCCGTCGGACGCGGTGGCCCGCGCCGCCTACGTCGAACACGTCCGCAACCTGCTCCGGACCCCGTTGTCGTTCCCCGCGATGGGGCTCGCCAACCCGGCATTGACGCCGTCCCGGCTGGTCGAGGTCGCCGAGATCGGCGGCGCCGTGCAGCGGATCTCGATGGGCTACGGCGACACCACCGGGTCGGCAGGCCGGTTCGTCCTGATCATCTCCGGGCCCGCCGACCGGCAGCTCGACGACCTCGCGGCGCTGCTCGAGTCCGAGGCCCAGCGGCTCGGCGTCGAGGTGACCCAGAACCCGCCGGTCGCCCCCGAGCTCACCCCGGCCGGTGGTCTGCAGCTGAACATCCCGCTCGAGGTCGACGGCATGATCGTGGTCGAGGGTCTGGCCGTGCCCGCGCATCTGCGCCGTCAGGGCCGGCTCTGGGCCGCACACATCACGGTCAGCCCCGGCCGGGTGGTCACCGCGATCGCCCGCGGCGTCGACCCGGGCAGCATGCAGCTGAACGAGATCCGTGACCTGTACCCGTACCTGCGGGCCTGGGAGGAGTACCAGCACAAGGCGATGGTCGCCTCCGCCTTCCTCAACCAGGGTGCCGAGTCCGCCGCCGCGCCGCCCCAGGGCCTGGACGCGCACATCGCGCTGCTGCGCAACTGGATCACCGCCCGGGCCCGCGGCCAGGGACTGCGCGAACCGGTGATCGGGCCGGCCAGCGGCACCGCCGACGACATCGCCCTGTGGCAGGCCGCGGTGGCCACCCAGTGCAAGTACGCCAAGCAGGAGGAGCACGAGGCGTCCGCCGCGGTCGCCGCCATGGTCAACCAGGCGCTGCAGCTGGCGGAACGGTCCTCGTGGTTCGGCGACCGGGCCCGGGTCAAGGAGTCCCTCGAGGAACTGGCCCGCTACACGGTGTTCGAGTCCGACGTGCCGAGCCGCCGCGCCCAGGAGTGGTGGGGGCGGCTCTGGGTGCTGCTGACCACACCGCTGCCGCCCGACGAGGCCGAGGCCCGGGAGCG
>DAIOVT010000048.1:0-13783 GCA_036758885.1 Kineosporiaceae bacterium | reverse complement strand
ACCGGGGCGCTGGGCACCGTCGCCGAGCACGTCGACGGCATCTACACCGGCAGACTCGTGGACGGCATCATGCACGGCACCAAGAAGGCCGAGGCGGTCGCCGCCCTGGCCGCGCGCGAGGGCATGGACCTGGCCGACTGCACCGCCTACAGCGACTCGACCAACGATCTTCCGATGCTCGAACTGGTCGGGCAACCGGTCGTGGTCAACCCCGACGCGAAACTGCGCGCCCACGCCCGGGCGCACAAGTGGCCGATCTACGACTACCGCACCGGCCGTAAGGCGATGCGGGTGGCCGTGCCGGTGGCAGCGACCGCCGGGGTCGCGGCCGGGGCGGCGCTGGGCGCGATGGCCGCCCGGCGGCAGTCCCGATCGCTGCCCTGGGCCAGGCGCTGACGGCGCACCCCGCAACACCGGGTCAGACCGGTCAGCAGGGGCCGGGTCAGCAGGTCAGAAGAAGGCGGTCTGCCGCTGCACCAGCAGCTGGTAGAGAGTCTGCTGAATGGTCTGGCGCACCTGATCGGTGAGCTCGAAGACCAGCATCGGATCATCGGCCGGGTGTTCCGGCGAGGAGCCGGGGTCGGTCACCACGCTCGAGACGAAGCTGGACGACGCCGGGTCGGTGGGCACCGGCGGGGCGAACTCGATCAGCCACTTCGACGGCAGTGGCAGCAGCCCGAGCGGGCCGAGCAGCGGCCAGGTCGGCGTGATCGGCGCGTACGGCATGCCGAGCAACCTGGCCAGCACGGGCATGTTGCCGATGATCGGGTAGATCTCCTCGGAACCGACGATCGCGCAGGGGATGATCGGCGTCCCGGTGCGCAGCGCTGCCGAGACGAAGCCGCCGCGGCCGAACCGCTGCAGCTTGTAGCGCTCGCTGAACGGCTTGCCGATGCCCTTGAAACCCTCGGGCCAGACGCCGACCAGCTCACCGGAGGCGAGCAGCCGCTCGGCGTCGGCGTTGCCGGCCAGGGTGGCGCCGGACTTGCGCGCCAGGTTGCCCAGCACCGGCATCTGGAAGACCAGGTCGGCGCCGAGCGGGCGCAGGTGCCGATGCGCCGGGTGCTCGTCGTGCACGGCGAGCTGCACCATGGTGGCGTCGACCGCGATCGCCCCGGCGTGGTTGGCCACCAGCAGGGCACCACCGGTGGCCGGGATGTTGTCGATGCCGCGCACCTCGACCCGGAACCAGCGCCGGTAGAGCGGGCGCAGCAACGGGAACAGCACCGAGTCGGTCAGATCGACGTCGAACCCGAAGTCGTCGACCGCGTACTCGCCGGTCATCCGCCGGCGCAGGAAGGCGAGCGCAGCGGCGATCCGCTCGTCGAGCTCCTGTGGTTCCGCCCCGGCGTCCACGGCGCTGCCCAGCCGCTCGCCCTGTTCGGCGGCCAGCTCGGCGACCTGCTGCCGCGGGGGACGGCGCCGCGTCCGCACCACCCCGGACCGCTCCGCCGATCCGGGCGCCGCAGCTGCGGAAGCACCCGGAACCTGTTCCGGCAGAACGGTTTCCACATGCTGCGAACCAGCCTCGCCGACCGCTACGAGCTGCTCCCCGCCAGGTGTCGTGCGGGTCGCCCGCTTTCGTGCCGGACGGCGCCGCGCCGGCTTCTCGGCGGGCGGTTCCTCGGCGACCGGCTTCTCGGCAACCGGCTTCCGGGACGGCGCCTTCGCTGCTGCCGGTTTCGCTGCTGCCGGTTTCGCTGCTGCCGGTTTCGCTGCTGCCGGTTTCGGTGCTGCCGGCCCGGACGCCGCGGGCGCCCGCCGCTCGGAGAGCACCCCGGCGCTGGCGCGAGCCTCGGCCCGGGCCTGCGAGCTGTCGAGATCGGCGAGCAGCGGCGTGGTCCGGCGGCGACGGCGCTGCCGCTCCCCCGAGGCCCGCTCGGCCCCGGCCGCGACGGTGGAGTCCGGGTCCTTCTTCGAGGTCATGGCTGCGAACCGTTCGAGCGCCCACCGGCCGTCTGGCCGGGCAGTTGGGTCAGCCAGCCGGCCACGACGCGTTCGGCGTTGTCGATGACGCCGGGCGCCAACGGCCCGGTCAGGCCGCGTTGATCGACGAAGTCGGCGAACGCCTCCCGGGTGGTGTACCGGGGCTCGAGGCCGAGCACGGTACGCATCCGGGTGGTGTCCATGCCGCGGCCGAAGGAGAGGAACCGCACCTGCTCGGGCGAGAAGTCGGCCAGTCCGGCGCGGCGCAGCACCTGGCCGATCGGGCCGGACAACCGGCCCGGGATCGACACCGTCGGCCGCCCGGTCATCCGGATCGCCTGGCTGAGCAGCAGCACCCCGTCACCGGCGACGTTGATCGTGCCGGTCATCGCGCCCAGCGTTGCCAGCCGCATGGCCTCCATGCCGTCGTCCTCGTGAATGAACTGCAGGCGCGGGTCGAACCCGAGCACCTTGGGCACGAGCGGCAGCCGGAAGTAGTCGGTCAGCGGCGTCTCGACCTGGGGGCCCATGAAGTTCGCCAGCCGCAGGGTGACCACGTCGACGTCCTGGCGGCGCCGGGAGAAACCCCGCACGTAGCCCTCGACCTCGACGCTGTCCTTCTCCCAGCCGGCCCGTGGCATCACCTTGGCGCCGGTGTCCTCGGAGAACATCGCCGGGTCACGTGGCGACGAGCCGTAGACCCCGGCCGTCGACTTGACCACCAGCCGGCGCACCCCGGCCGCCTTCTGACAGGCGGCCAGCAGCTGCATCGTGCCGATGACGTTGATCTCCTTCATGGAGACCCGGCCACCGGCACCGGTCGGTGTCGCGATGACGTTCATGTGCACGACGGTGTCGACACCGGCGCTGTTGATCACCTTGCCGATCACCGGGTTGCGGATGTCGGCCCGCATGAACTCGGCGGAACCGATGTCCCCGGCGGGGGGAACGACATCGACGCCGATCACCCGGCTCACCGACGGATCCGCCGAGAGCAACCGCGCGAAGCGGCCCCCCAGATACCTGGAGACCCCGGTGACCAGTACGACCCTGCTCGCCGCCACGCCCTACAAGATCACTTACGGTTACGACGCTGGTGACGCGTCTTACGGAGCAGCTTGCGGTGCTTCTTCTTGGCCATACGCTTACGGCGCTTCTTGATGACGGAGCCCACGGGACCTCGCAGTCGATGATGCTGATGATTGGAGCTGACGAGTGAAGAGGGGCCAGCCTACCGGGCTCCGGCGGGCGTCTTGTTCACGCCCGGGCAACCCGGAGGTCCAGCCGCCGACACATCCGCGCCGGCACATCCGCCGACGGACAGTCAGGTGGTCGGTCAGGCGGTCTCGCTGGACTCGATGTAGGAGTGCTTCAGGTACTCGTCGACCGCGGACTCAGGGACCCTGAAGGATCGACCCACACGCACCGCAGGCATCTCGCCGGAGTGCACCAAGCGGTAGACCGTCATCTTGGAGACGCGCATCATCCCGGCGACCTCGGCGACGGTCAGGAAGCGGACGTCGGAGAACTCACCGGACATGCTCTGCGCACCATCCCCTCATGTCGCGATTGTTGCCAACTGCTGAGCACCTTAGGGGCAGGGGTGACGTATGTGAAACCAGACGCCCCGCAGTTGTGCGGTTTTGCCCCGTTCCACCCCGATCGGTTCAGCCGTGTGGCGCGTGTCGGCGGGGTCTCAGGAAGGCGATCAGGGCCGCGAACAGCGCGATCGGGCAGAGCAGATCGGCAACGGTGACACCGTGCGAGTAGCTGAGCACGAGCAGTGTCGGACCCTCGACCTGCTGGTCGATCAGCGGCCAGAACAGCGCCACCGGAACCAGGGCGACGGCGGCCAGCCGGTTGCCGGCCAGCGAGAGCAGACCCAGCACCACCATCGCCACCAGGGTGCTCAGCACCACCAGCAGCGAGCCCGACAGCCCGGAGCGAACCGCGGTGAACGCGGCGATGAACGGGTGCAGGACGGCAGGCAACACCCCTCCATGAGAGCACGGCTTTCCTGAGGATCGGCCCGCAGCCGCGGGACGCCCAGCAATCTCCCAGGCTGCGCCGTCCGGGGATCACCCGATCAGTCGAACCAGGGGTCCAGCCCGTGCAGCGGGAACACCGCCCGGCGGGTCGCCATGATCACCCGGTCCAGGGCGCGTTCGGGGTTGTGGTCCCCGGCGAAGACGCTGCCGCGCGGCGCGGCGCCGTCCGTCATTCGCCGTGGAGCCTGGCGGCCGAGCCGCTGGGTGACCATGTCCAGCCAGCCCTGCGGGATGTCGGTGGCCGGCTCGATCGGACGGTGCGCGGCGATCGCGACCAGGTGCGTCCAGGCCCGGGGGACGACGTCCACCACCTCGTAGCCGCCGCCGCCGAGCGCGACCCAACGCCCGTCGCACACCTCGTGCGCGAGGTCGTGCAGGCTGGCGTAGGAGGCGCACTGACAGTCCAGGGACAGGGACATCTGCGCGAGCGGGTCGAGCATGTGGGTGTCGCAGCCGTGCTGGGTGACCAGCACGTCCGGCCGGAACGCCCGGACCAGCGGCGGGACGACGGCATGGAAGGCGCGCAGCCAGTCGTCGTCCGAACTGCCCGGCGGCAGCGGCAGGTTGACCGTGTCGCCCTCGGCTCGGGCACCGCCGATCTCGCCGGCGAACCCGGTGCCCGGGAAGAGCACCTGGCCGGTCTCGTGGATCGAGATGGTCATCACCCGCGGGTCGTCCCAGAAGACCTTCTCGACGCCGTCGCCGTGGTGCACGTCGACGTCGACGTAGACCACCCGGGTGGCACCGGCGTCCAGCATCGCCAGGATCGCCAGCGCGGCGTCGTTGTAGACGCAGAACCCGCTCGCCCCCTCGGGCATCGCGTGGTGCATGCCGCCGGCGAAGTTGACCCCGTGCTGGGCCCGGCCCTGCCAGACGTCCAGCGCGACGGTGCGGCTGGCCGCGGCGATCAGCGAGCTGACCTCGTGCATGCCGGGGAAGATCGGCACGTCGTCGCTGCCCAGACCGCGCACCCGGTTCTCCGACCCGAGGTCCGCCGAGGCCGCCTTGACCGCGTCGACGAACTCCTGGCTGTGCACCTCGAGCAGCACGTCGTCCTTGATCGGCTCGACGTCGACGACCTTGACCCCCGGCGCCGAGAGCAGACCGAACTCGTCGACGAGTTGCCGGGTCAGCGCCAGCCGCACCGGCGACATCGGGTGCCCCGGCCCGAAGTCGTAGCGCAGGAACGCGTCGTCCCAGGCCAGATGGAGCAGATCCATTCGGCTACGGTACTTGCCACCTGCTGCCGTGCGCAGGGGTGCAGCAGTGCTCAACCGCACTCGCCGAACGGTGTCCTCGAAGCGCCTCCGGCGATACTCCGCAACGGCTCAGGACCCACCACGACTCGGGAGCACGGGTGCCACACAGGGAACAGGAAAAGTCCAGTGACACCGTGCTGGTCTGCGGGCTGGGCAGGTTCGGCGCCTCGACCGCCGACGCCCTCGACCGGCTCGGCCACGAGGTGCTCGCGGTCGATCGCAACCCGCGCCGGGTCGCCGACTGGGCGAACCGGTTGCCGCACGTCGTCGAGGCGGACAGCACCTCCCTCGACGCCCTCGAGCAGCTGGGCGTGGCCGACATCGGGGTGGCGGTGGTCGGCATCGGCGCCTCGATCGAGGCCAGTGTGCTCACCGTGGCGAACCTGATCGACCTCGGCGTGCCGGAGATCTGGGCCAAGGCGATCAGCGAGTCGCACGGACGCATCCTGGAACGGCTCGGCGTGCATCACGTGGTCTACCCCGAGTCGGACGCCGGCGAGCGGGTGGGCCACCTGGTCACCGGCCGGCTGATGGACTACATGGAGTTCGACGACGGCTTCGCGATCGCCAAGATGCTGCCGCCACAGGAGACCCAGGGGTTCACCCTCGAGGAGTCCCAGGTGCGGGAGAAGTACGGGATCACCGTGGTCGGCATCAAGTCGCCGGGCAAGGACTTCACCTACGCGGTGCCGCAGACCCGGGTCTCCGGCTACGACGTGATGATCGTCAGCGGACGCTCCGAACTGATCGAGCGGTTCGCGGCACGCCCCTGAACCGGCACGGCCCTGAGCCGCCCACCCGGCGAGCGCCTCAGGCGGTGCCCGAGGAGAGCTCGCGGGACCGGTCCCGGGCGGCCTCCATCGCGGTCAGGAACGCGGCGCGCACCTTGTGGTCGTCGAGCTGGCGCAGCGCCGCCATCGTGGTGCCGGCCGGGCTGGAGACCTGCTCGCGCAGCACGGTCGGGTGCTCGCCGGTCTCCTTGAGCATGGTGGCCGCGCCGTACAGGGTCTGCACCACCAGCTCGGTGGACGTCGTCCGGGGCAGGCCGAGCAGCACGCCGGCCTCGATCATCGCCTCGACCACGTAGAAGATGTAGGCCGGTCCGCTGCCGCTGATCGCGGTGATCGCGTCCTGCTGGTACTCGGGCACCTGGACCACCTTGCCGGTGGCCTCGAGCAGCGCCCGGGCGCGGTCGAGATGCGCCTGGTCGCAACGGGTTCCGGGAGAGATCGCGGCCATGCCCTGGTCGACCAGGGCCGGGGTGTTCGGCATCACCCGCACCACCGCGGCGTCGCCGCCGATCGCCTGCTCGACGAACTCGGTCGAGATGCCCGCGGCGATGCTGACCAGCAGCGCGCCCTCGCGCAGCGCCGGCGCGATCTCGGCCAGCAGCGCGCCGATGTCCTGGGGCTTGACCACCATCACCACGGTGTCGGCGGCGGCGACCGCCTCGGCGTTGTCGAGCACCTTGACGCCGTAGCGGTCGGCCAGCTCGGCGGCCCGGTCCGGCCGGCGTTCGGTGATCACCACGTCGCCGGCCGACCAGCCGGCCCGCAGCAGCCCCGAGAGCAGCGTCTCGCCCATCACCCCGGCACCCAGGATCGCGACCCGGTCGTTCACCCCGCTCATCGCCCCGCTCACCGGTTCGACATCATCGAGCGCACGAAGAACCCGAGGTTCGCCGGACGCTCGGCCAGGCGCCGCATGAAGTAGCCGTACCAGTCGGCGCCGTAGGGCACGTAGACCCGCATGGTCTCGCCGGTGGAGGCGAGCCGGCGCTGCTCCTCGGTCCTGATCCCGTAGAGCATCTGGAACTCGTAACTGCCCTGCGGACGGCGGTTCTGGACGGCGAGCGCCCCGCCGATGTCGATCATGCGCGGGTCGTGGGTGGCGAGCATCGGCCGGCCCTTGCCGGCCATCAGGATCTTCGCGCAGCGCACGTAGGCCAGGTCGACGTCGCGCTTCTCGGAGTAGGCGACGGTCTCGGGCTCGCGGTAGGCGCCCTTGCACAACCGGACCCGCGACCCCTCGCCGGCCAGGTCCTTGCAGTCGCCCTCGGTGCGGTAGAGGTAGGCCTGCAGCACCGCGCCGACCCAGGGGTAGTCCTGCCGCAGGTCGGTGAGCACCGCCAGGGTCATGTCGGTGGTGGTGTGGTCCTCCATGTCGAGGGTCACCGTGGTGCCGGCCGCGTCCGCCGCGGCACAGATCTCGTGCGCGTGCTCGAGGGCGATCTTGTTGCCGTCCGGCCCGAGCGCCTGGCCGATCGCCGAGAGCTTGACCGAGACCTCGCAGTCGCCGTTCTCGGTCAGGCCGGCGTCGGAGAGCAGGCTGAGCACACGCCGGTAGGCGTCGCGCACCGCGCGCGCCCTGGTCAGATCGGTGGTGTCCTCACCGAGATGGTCGAGCGTGGTGCTCAGGCCCGCGCCGACCAGCGTCGAGCAGGCGGCCACGGCGTCCCGTTCGGTCTCCCCCGGGATGTACCGGGCGACGACCGATCGGGTGACCGGAGCCCCCTGCACCAGATTGCGTACCGCAGTGCTGTCCGCGGCCTGCAGCAGCACCTCACGTAGCGGGTCCATGGATCACCTCTGTCTTCGAACCGGCACCAGAAGGCTAGAACACCGAACCCGTCACCGGGGGTGGCTGCCCCGTACGGGTCATGAGCGGGCCGGGACGGCGAGGTTCAGCCGGGCGAAGGCCAGTGAGGCGGCCAGGTCGCGCAGCCGCTCGTCATGGTTGGCCGCGCGCCGGGTGTTCACCTCGATCACCACCGTGCCGGTGAAGTCGCGCTCGGCCAGCAGCCCGAGCACCTCGGCGCAGGGTTGGCTGCCGCGGCCCGGCACCAGGTGCTCGTCCTTGGCCGACCCGGAACCGTCGGTGAGGTGCAGGTGGGCCAGCCGGTCGCCGAGGGTGCGGGCCAGTTCGAGCCCGTCCTGGCCGGCGGTCGCGGCGTGCGAGAGGTCGAGGGTGACGTGCCGGTAGCTCATCGGCGCCGGGTCCCAGCTCGGCGAGTAGGCGAGCAGCTCCCGCTGCCGGGCCCGCCACGGATACATGTTCTCCACGGCCAGAACGATGTTCTCGCGGTCCTCCATCGCGGCGACGCCCTCGACGAACTCGGCGGCGTAGTCGCGCTGCCAGCGGAAGGGTGGGTGCAGCACCACCGTGCCGGCGCCGACCTCGTGCGCCAGTTCGCAGGACCGCTCGAGTTTCGTCCAGGGCTCGCGGCCCCAGACCCGTTGGGTGACCAGCAATGTCGGCGCGTGCACGGCGAGCACCGGCAGTCCGTGATGGTCCGAGAGCCGGCGCAAGGCGGCGGCGCTCTGGCTGAGCACGTCGGTCCAGACCATGACCTCGATGCCGTCGTAACCGAGCTCCGCCGCCATCGAGAAGGCCGCGGCCACGCCCTGCGGGTACACCGATGCGGTGGACAGGGCGACTCGTGCGGCCGGGACCCGCACCGGTGATCCCGGCTCGATCCCGGAATCGGAGCTGGTCATGAACTCCAGCCTACGCAGAGCCGGGCGTGCTTTCGGCGTAGCCTTGGCCGTGATGGAGACCGCGCTGAACGCCACCAGGGTCTGGGTCGAGTTTCCCGACCCCGACGGGCCCGACGGGTCGTTGAACTCTGCAGCAGATCCGGTTGCCGAACCCGATCAGGCAGAACAGGTCTTCCGCTGCGACCTCACCTGGCTGACCTCCTCGTGGACGTGCATCTACGGCAGCGGCTGCGCCGGCATCTACGCCGACCGGCCGACCGACGGATGCTGCACCCTGGGCGCGCATTTCGCCGATCGCGACGACCGCAAGCGGGTGGCCAAGGCCGTGGCCCGGCTGACCGACGAGCAGTGGCAGCACCGGGCCGAGGGGATGCAGGACGGCTGGCTGGACCGCGACCCCGGCGGCGCCCGGACCACCCGGGTGGTGGACGGCGCCTGCATCTTCCTGAACCGGCCAGGTTTCGCACCGGGAACGTTCGCGGACGGCGCCGGTTGCGCGCTGCATCTGCTTGCCCTGCAAGAGGATCGCAACCCGCTCGAGGTCAAACCCGACGTCTGCTGGCAGCTGCCGCTGCGGCGCAGCTATCGCACCGTCGAGCGCCCCGACGGCACCAGCTACCTCGAGGTCAGCATCGGCGAGTACGACCGGGCCGGCTGGGGCGCCGGAGGGCTCGACCTGGACTGGTACTGCACCGGGAACCCGTTGGCGCACAACGGGTCCCGGCCGGTCTACCTGACCCTGGCCGCGGAGCTGACCGAAATGATCGGCGAGGGCCCGTACAAGGTGCTGGCCGAGCACTGCGCCGCGTACGCGGCGTCCCGGCCGGCGCGTCCGACCCGTTCCACAGACCCAGGGCGGGCAGGGCGCGAGCCTCGCCGGGAGCTGCCGCTGTTGCCCGCGCACCCGGCCACCGAACTCGCCGAGCACACGGGCGCGCCGTCCTGAGCCGCTCGTTCCGGACCGTTGCTCGAGCAGGGAAACCCATTGATGCGCAAGGCATTCCGATGAGAACCGGCGACGTCATCCCGAGCCCGAACATCTGGAACTGGCCCGAGGTCTACGAGATCGAGAACCGTTCCTGCGATCCGGACGGCGTGATCGAGGCAGCGATGCGCGAACGCCACGACTGGGCGGGTGCCCGGGTGCTCGACATCGGCTGCGGCACCGGGTTCCACCTGCCGGCCTTCGCCGCCACCGCGCGGGCCGTGGTCGGCGTCGAGCCGCACCCGCCACTGGTGAAGCTGGCCCAGCAACGGACGCGCCCGCTCGGCAACGTCGCGGTGCGTCCGGGATCGGCGACCGCACTGCCGGTGCCGGACGACTCGGTCGAGGTGGCGCACGCCCGCTGGGCGTACTTCTTCGGGCCGGGCTGCGAGGCCGGCCTGCGTGAGCTCGACCGGGTGATGCGGCGGGGCGGTACCGCCTTCGTGATCGACAACGACGCCACCCGGTCGACCTTCGGGGCCTGGTTCCGGCGCTGGCTGCCGAACTACGATCCCGTTGCGGTGCAACGGTTCTGGGCACGTCAGGGCTGGCAGCGCCAGGCGCTGACGATCCGCTGGTCGATGCGGACCCGGGCCGAGTTCGAGGCGGTGGTGCGCATCGAGTTCTCCGCGCAGGTCGCCGAGCAGGTGATCGCCGAGCACCCCGGCACCGAGGTCGACTACGCGGTGAACCTGTTCTGGCGGGGGTACTGAATCGCGATCGCTGAAACAGGTTCCGGCGATCCTGTCGGTGCCACGGCCTAGTCTCTCGAGCATGACCGCCCCCCGCACCCGCACCGCACGCCCCGGCACCCGCCCGGACCGGCCCAGCTACCGCTGCGCCGAGTGCGGCTGGACGACCGCGAAGTGGGTCGGCCGCTGTGGCGAGTGCCAGGCCTGGGGCACGGTCAACGAGGCCGGCGGTGCCCCGGCGGGCACCACGGCCGCGCGCAGCGTCGCCGAGCCGGCCCTGCCGATCGCCGAGATCCCGGCGCGCGAGGCGAGCACCTGGGCGACCGGGTTGGCCGAACTCGACCGGGTGCTCGGCGGCGGCCTGGTCGGCGGATCGGTGGTGCTGCTGGCCGGAGAGCCGGGGGTGGGCAAGTCGACCCTGCTGCTCGATGTCGCGGCCCGGGCCGCCGCTTCCGGGCGCACGATCCTCTACGTCACCGGCGAGGAGTCGGCGGCCCAGGTGCGGCTGCGCGCGGAGCGGATCGGGGCGTTGCAGCCCACCCTGCTGCTCGCCGCCGAGACCGACCTGGGCACGGTGCTCGGCCAGATCGAGCGCTGCTCCCCCGAGTTGCTGGTGCTCGACTCGGTGCAGACCGTGGTCAGCGATGCGATCGAGGGCGGCGCCGGCGGTGTGGCCCAGGTGCGCGAGGTGGCGGCGTCGCTGATCCGGGCCGCCAAACGCCGTGGCATGGCAACGGTCCTGGTCGGTCACGTGACCAAGGAGGGCACGATCGCCGGGCCGCGGTTGCTCGAGCACCTGGTCGACGTGGTCTGCCAGTTCGAGGGCGAACGGCACTCCCGGCTGCGACTGCTGCGCGCCACCAAGAACCGCTACGGCGCCACCGACGAGGTCGGCTGCTTCGACCTCGGTGACACCGGCATCACCGAACTGCCGGACCCCAGCGGGCTGTTCCTCTCCCGGCACGCCGAGCCGGTGCCCGGCACCGCGATCACCGTGACGCTGGAAGGGCGTCGTCCGCTGATCGCGGAGGTGCAGGCGCTGGTGGCGCCGAGTTCACTGGCCAACCCGCGGCGGGCGACGTCCGGGCTCGACTCCTCGCGCATCGCGATGGCCCTGGCGGTGCTCGACCGGCGCACCCCGGTGGGCCTGAGCGGGCGCGACGTCTACGTGGCGACGGTCGGCGGGGTGCGGCTGACCGAACCGGCCACCGATCTGGCGGTGCTGCTGGCCGTCGCCGGCAGCGCGGCCGACGTGCCGTTGCACCCGGAGCTGATCGCGATCGGCGAGGTCGGTCTGGCCGGTGAGGTCCGCCGGGTCAGTGGCGTCTCGCGACGTCTCGCCGAAGCGTCCAGGTTGGGGTTCACCTCTGCGGTGGTACCCACCGGCTGTGCCGATTCGGTGCCCAAGGGCATGAAGGTGCACGAGGTCGCCGATGTCGCCGACGCGTTACGCCGGGTCGGGCTGACCCTGCGGCCCGTAGCCACCGCCCAGAACACCACACCGGGCCGCGAGCACCTCGAGAACCTTTGAGCAGCAAGGTGTTCCAGTTGAGATTCGAACATAAGTTCGATACGATACGGACATGCAAGCGGATCCTCTCGACGCGCCGGCCGGCCGGGCCTTGGCGGCCTGGGACGTCGATCTGCCCGACTGTCTGGACGGCGCGCCCGAGCAGGCAGCCGTCATCGTCGAGGGGCTCCGGTTGGGGCTGCGCCCGATACCCGGGCAACGACTCGACGTCGCCCAACGGCGAGCCTGGGCAGACGTCGAGACCGTCACGATGGTGGCCACCGCCCTGCAGTACGCGCAGGAACTGCCCGAGTCGGTGCTCGTCGACGCCGCAGCGGCGGCAGCACGCGTCTCCCGGGCCGCTCTCGTCTGGCAGGCGCGCCTCACTCAGTCCCTCGCCCACCGCCGCAGCGACGCGGCCGCTCGCGAGGCCTTCGAGACGGGGATCGATGACGACGCCCAGGCCTGTGCCCAGACAGAACTGGCCCAGACAGAACTGACAGCTGCCGAACAAGAACGGTTCGACATCGAGTCCCGCGGGCTGGCGTGGCGGTCCGCGGTCGCGGAGTGCGCGATCGCCTCCGGCACCACCGAGTCGGTTCTCGCCGGCCAGGTCGCCTTCCTCGATGCGCACGCCGGGACCGACGCCACCGCCGACCCGGCCAGGGTGAGGGCTGTCGTTCGCGCCGCCGAGCTGGGAACCGTCGATCTCCCCCGCGCCCAGGCGATAGCCGATGCGATCCTCCCGCTGACCGACTCCTCAGTCGCCGCGCGGATCGAACGAACGGGCCTCGCCGCAGCCGAACGCGGACTCCCCCTGCCGAAGCTACGCAGCCTGCTGCACGAACTTGTCGCGGCCCGGGCACCCGACGATCTCAGCGAGATCACCACTGCCGAACGACTGCTCCGCACCGGGGTGAAGGTTCGCCGTCGCGGTCACGGGCTGGCCACCATGACCATCACCGCCGACGCCGACCAGATCGAGCAGGCCCGCGCGGCGCTCACCGGCCTCACCGAGGTCGGTCAGGGCAACAGCGCGCAGACCGCCCTCGACGCCATCACCAACGCCACCGACGCGCTCGAGGTCCTGCTCACCGCCACCGACACTGCCACCCCCACCGACGCCGCCACTGTCACCTCCACCGACGACGACGCCGAGGCCGACGCCGAGGACGAGGCCGAGGCACAAGACGGCGCCGGGCCTGTCCAGCACTGCTCGTGCGGGGGGCGTTGGCGCTCTCGGGTACGGATCAACGTCACCGTTCCGCTGAGCACCCTGCTCGGCGGCGACGTGGCTGCCGAGCTCGGGGGTTGCGGCATGATCCCGGCCGCCCTGGCCCGGCAGATCGTCGCCGACAACGGCGCTCATGCCACCTGGCGTTGTCATCACTGGGACGACCGGCCGGACCACTCAACCGAACAACACCGAGCCGAATCCCACCGAGCCGAATCACCGAGCCACGGCAGCGTCATCGGCGTCGGCCGCGCCGTCCACGACCCCGGCTACGCGCCGAGCCCGTCGACCCGCGAGTACGTGATCGCGCGCGATCGAACCTGCCGCTTCCCCGGCTGCAACCGGGCCACCGACGCACCGGGGACCGACATCGATCACGTCCTCCCCTGGCAGGGCGAGCGGGGCGGCTCGACGTGCTCGGAGAATCTGATCGCGCTGTGCCGTCACCACCACCGGCTCAAGACGCATTCCGGGTTCCGGCCCCGGCACGAGGGCAACCACCTCGTCTGGACGACCCCCACAGGTCGGCAGGTCCGCACCGCCTGGATGCCCACCTCGGCCGAAGCCAGGGGTGAACCCCTTGGCACCGTCGACCCCCTCGGCACCACGGGCCGGCCGCCACCCTTCTGACA
>DAIOVT010000047.1:0-13786 GCA_036758885.1 Kineosporiaceae bacterium | reverse complement strand
TTGCGACCCCCGTATCAGGGTCTGCCAGTTCTGTCGGCACTCGGTGAGCGGACCTGAGGCCAACGCGGTGACCGAACTGAGCCAGCAGAGTGATTCGCCACCGCCGAGTGGCGTTCCGGGGGCCCCGCGGCGAAAGCCCGGCCCGGCGCCGTCCGAAGCATGATTCGTGCAAGCACCCACCGCAGATTTCGATGAGCTGGTCACCGACCATCTGGGTCTCGTCGGCCATCTGGCCCGCGAGGCGGCCGCCAGGCTGCCCCGGCACCTGGACTCGGACGACCTGATCGGCGCCGGCGCCCTGGCGCTGGTACAGGCGGCGCACTCCTTCGACCCCACGATGGGGGTGCCGTTCGCGAGGTTCGCCTCCACCCGGATACGCGGCGCGATGATCGACCAGATGCGCCAGCGGGACTGGGCGACCCGGTCGGTACGCTCCCGCGCCCGGGCCCTGGCCACGGTCAGCGAGGAGCTGACCCGCGCCCTGCAGCGCACCCCCACCGAGGCCGAGCTCGCCGCGGCGAGCGGCATGTCCACCCTCGAGGTGCGCGCGGTGCAGCACAGCACCGATCGCGCCGTGCTGCTCAGCCTCGACCCGATCGCCGGGGACGACGAGGGGATCGGCGCCACGTTGACCGACTCCTCGCCGCGGCCGGAGGAGGCGCTGATCGCGGCCGAGCGGATGGGCTACCTGCGCGACGCGCTCGCCGAACTGCCCGAACGCACCCGGATCGTGGTCGAGGGCTATTACCTGCAGAATCGGCAGCTGACCGAGCTGGCCGAGGAGCTGGCAGTCACCCAGTCGCGCGCCTCGCAGCTGCGCGCCGAGGGTCTCGACCTGCTCCGCGAGGCACTGCAGGTGCTGCTCACCGATGATCGAAAGCCGTTGCCGCCCAGTCCCGAAGGGGTTCGCGCACGGCGCCGCGACGCCTATGTGCATTCGGTCGCGAACCGGTCGACCGCCCGCACCCGGGCCGACGTGCAGGCCTATCTCGACGGTTCGGCCGTCCCCGCGCAGAGCCGGCCCACGCCCGCTGCTCAGCACGAGAACGCTCTCCGGCACGCGTCGGGCGCCGGAGAGACCACCGCGGGATACGTCGGCGCCTCTGGCTGACGACGCGGTGTCGCGCCGTCCGTCGGTCTTCCGGCAGGACGGCGCCCCTGGCGGCCGTGGCCGGACGATGCGTCCGGCCACGGCCGCAACGGTTTTGGCGACGCCCGGCGCCAAGCCCAGCGTGATCATGCAGAACTGCGTGGACGCGCTTTCAGCAGTTCTGCATGATCACGGTCAGGGGACGCTGCGGCGGAGGATCAGCCAGGCTCCGGTGCTGCAGAGGACGGCGGTCAGGAGGGGGTAGCCGCCGGTCCAGGCCCAGAGCGGGGTGTTGCCGAGGAAGCGGCCGACCGCGGACCATCCGTCGAGCCACTGGACGAGCAGCACCAGGGCAGCGGCGATCACGGCGGTGCCGAGCGAGAGGATCACCATTCCGGTGTTGCGCCAACGCTTGTAGACGGTTCCGAGCAGGACACCGACGGCGATGGTGGCCAGGAACGGGGCCATGTAGGCGAACAGCCGGCCGAGCGGGTTCAACCGGTCGGCGAGGCCGATACCGAAGAAGTCGATCGAGACGCCCCAGCCGCCGGTCGCCCGCTCGACGAGCAGGGCGAGGAAGAGCAGCACCGCGTTGAACACGGCCAGGCCGAGTGCGTACAACGCGGTACCACCGGCAAAGGCCTTGCGGGTCAAGCTCATTCCAGCGGCGAACGGGAAGGTCTGGGTGACCGCCTGGTATCCGGCGACCATCGCCACGATGTAGATCGAGGAGATCGCCAGGGTGTTCGCGCTGCCGTTCTGCACCTCGGGTCCGAGCGCCCACCAGATCGTCACATTGATCAAGAAGGTGACGGCGAGCACCGACCACATCGTGCCGAGCAGGACCGGGGCGCCGACCAGGTGGATGCGGGTGGCACGAACGGCGTGGTTCATCGGGTCACGACCTTTCCGGAGTCGCGGTCGCTGGGCTCGGACGTACCGAGAGGGCTCTGCACCGAGGCGTTGGCGAGGCGGATCACCAACTGCTGCAACGAGATCGGCTCTGCCCGGACGGCGTCGCCGCTACTGCCGTGCAGAGCGAGGCGATCGGCGGGTGCCTGCACGGTGATCCGGGCGAGATGTCCGATCTGCTCGCGGTGCAGCACCCGGTGGCCGCCGGCCAGGGCGGTGACCGCCTCGATCGGGCCGCTCAGTTCGGCGGCACTGCCACGCAGCGATTCGGTGTCGGCGTCCAGCAGTACCCGGCCCTGGTCGAGCACCAGCACGTGTTCGAGCAGATCGGCCACCTCGTCGATCAGGTGGGTGGACAGCACCACGGTGCGCGGGTGCGCGGCGTAGTCGGCGAGCAGCCGGTCGTAGAACAGCTGCCGAGCGGCGGCGTCCAACCCCAGATAGGGCTCGTCGAAGAAGGTGATCGGTGCCCGCGAGGCCAGGCCGACGATCACGCCGAGGGCCGAGAGCTGGCCCCGGGAAAGGCTTTTCACACGTTGGCCGGTGCGCAACCGGAACTCCTCGACCAGCTGGCGGGCCAGGCCGGCGTCCCAGCCCCGGTGGGAGATCGGGCCCGCGGAGAGCACGTGCTTCACCCGGAACGAGTCGGGGTAGGCCTGGCCCTCGCGGATGAAGCAGACCCGGTCGAGCACCCGGGCGTTCTCCAGCGGCGGTTCGCCGAACAGCCGGATCCGGCCGGACGAGGCGAACTGCTGGCCGGTGAGCAGCTGCATCAGGGTGGTCTTGCCGGCGCCGTTGCGGCCGAGCAGGCCGTGGATCTGGTTCTCGGCCAGGCTGAACGAGACGTCGTCGAGCGCGACGACACTGCCGAACCGGCGGCTCAGCCCGGTCACCTCGATCGTTTTCACGACAGGCTCCTCCTGGTGGTCTGTAAGGGGCGGAACTCGTTGATGTTCAAGGGGTTCGTGGTTCCGGAGGGCAGACTCCGCGCACAGGCGTCGAGCAGTGACTTGACGTGCTCGACGTCCATCTCGAGTTGTCGCGCGCGGATCAGCAGCGGCTGCACGTACTCGCGGGCGAACTCCTGACGGCGGCGCTCCTGCAGCTGCGCCCGGGCTCCGGCGCTGACGAACATGCCGATGCCACGGCGCTTGTGGATCAGGCCGTCCGCCACCAGCTGGGCGACGCCCTTGCCGGCGGTGGCCGGATTGATCCGGTGGAAGGCGGCGAGCTCGGTGGTGGAGGGAACCTGGCCGTCCTCGGGCAGCGAGCCGTCGAGGATCGCACTCTCCAGCTGGTCGGCGATCTGCTGGAAGATCGGCCGCCCGTCGTCCAGCATGGTTAGTTACCTGGTTCATTAGTCATGTAACTAACCATGGAACCAGTTCGGCCGGCTGTCAACCCCGGCAGCGCCGAAGCACTGCCGAGCCGGGCCTCCGGCCGGCGTGCAGTTCTGCATGATCACGACGGGGTTGAGGGTCGCGCTACGCACGGGGGGACGGTGAAGTCGTGCGGTTCTGCATGATCACGGGGAGAGGGGGTTTCACCCGTTCGCCGGGGTGAGGACGGCTCAACACCGGGGCGGTGGCGCCGATGAGATGGATGCCGGTCCACGGACGGGCCGGAGCTAGGGACCCTCACCAAGGAGGACACAATGGGTCTGCGTATCAACAACAACATCGCGGCGTACAACTCCTACCGGAACCTGTCGGTCACCGACGGGCAGATGAGCAAGTCGCTGGAGAAGTTGTCCAGCGGTTTCCGCATCAACCGGGCGGCGGACGACGCCTCGGGCCTCGCGATCTCCGAGGGTCTGCGTTCGCAGATCGGCGGACTCAAGGTCGCGGTGCGCAACGCCCAGGACGGCATCAGCGTCGTCCAGACCGCTGAAGGCGCTCTGACCGAGACCCACTCCATCCTCCAGCGGATGCGCGACCTGGCTGTCCAGGCCGCGAACGACGGTGCCCAGACGTCGGACTCGAAGGCGGCGGCTCAGGCCGAGTTCGCCCAGCTCACCAAGGAGCTGGACGACATCGCCGGCAAGACCACGTTCAACGGCACCAAGCTGCTGAACGGCAGCTACTCCGGCACCTTCCAGGTCGGCGCCATGGCGGGGGAGACCCTGTCCGTCGCGATGGGCACCGCGATGAGCGCCGCCGGCCTGGGTCTGTCCTCGGCGAGCCTCTCGACCGGCGCTTCGGCGGCCATCACGGCTGTCGACTCGGCGATCAAGACGGTGAGCACCACGCGGGCGACCCTGGGTGCCGTGCAGAACCGGCTCGAGCACAAGATCAACAACCTCAACGTCGCGGTCGAGAACCTGACCGCGTCGGAGAGCCGGATCCGCGACACCGACATGGCCCAGGAGATGGTCTCGTTCACGAGGTCGCAGATCCTGAGCCAGGCCGGCACGGCAATGCTCGCCCAGGCCAACCAGGCCCCGCAGGGTGTGCTGCGCCTGCTCCAGTAAGACCTGCACCACCAGTTCCACTCAGTACCAACCAGTTCCACCTCGTGTGCGGGCCGGCTCGGCGGCCCGCACGCGGCCGGACGCCCGGTGCAGCCCATTCGCTGCACCGGGCGTCACCGGCATATCCGAGCACCTCACGATCCACCAACCCCATGGACGGGGCCCGCCCACCCAGGAGGAACCGATGGGCAATATCAGCATCTCCGGTGCCGTCTCCGGACTCGACACCGCGGGCATCATCGACTCGCTGGTCGCGCTTCAGAAGAACCAGCAGACGCTGCTGTCGACGCAGCAGACCTCGCAGCAGAAGGCGGCCACCGCCCTCGGCAATCTCTCCACCGGCCTGAGCACGCTGAGCTCGCTGGCCGCCAAGGTCGGCGACACCAAGAGCTGGAACGGCCTGACCGCCACCTCCTCCTCGACCAACGTGACCGTCTCTGCGTCGGGCAGCCAGCCGGCCTCGGTGAGCTTCGACGTCCTGGCCACCGCGAAGGCCCACGCCGTGGTCAGCGCCGACGCCGTCTCCTCGATGGCGACCAAGGTCGCCACCGGGCCGCTGACCCTGACCAAGGCGGACGGTTCGACGATCGACATCGCCACCGGCAACGTTTCGCTGAGCAGCGTCATCGCGGCGATCAACAGCTCGGCGTCCGGGTTGACCGCGTCGGCGGTGCAGACCTCGCCCGGCCAGTACCGGCTGCAGGTGATGGGTACCAAGAGCGGTGCGGCGTCGGAGTTCTCGCTCGGCGGGCTCAGCGGCTTCGCCGGCATGAACGTGCTGACCCAGGGCAGCGACGCGCAGATCCGCATCGGCGACAACCCGGCGACCGCCTACACCGTGAACTCCTCGACCAACAGCTTCAACAACGTCGTCGGCGGGCTCTCGTTCACGGTCAGCCGGGTCGAGACCGGGGTGACCGCGTCGTCCACCGTCGACGGTTCGAGCATCGCCGACAACATCGGCAAGATGGTCGACCAGGCCAACTCGGTGCTCAGCTCGATCGCCGCCGCGACCGCCTACGACGCGACCACCAAGACCGGCGGCCCGCTGCTCGGGGACGCATCGGTGCGCGGTCTGCAGCAGCAGATCCTGAACCTGGTCGGCGGCAGCGGAACCCCGGGCATCTCGCTGACCCGCGACGGCAAGCTCAGCTTCAGCAAGGAGGACTTCAAGTCCGCCTACGTCAAGGACCCGCAGGCGGTGGCCACGGCCTACGGCGCCGGAACCACCTTCGACGCGGCCCCCGACGTCGCCGGCACGGTGCGCTACTCCTCCTCCACCACCTCGGTGCAGGCCGGCAACTACGCGGTCAAGGTGACCTCGCTGGCCGCGGTCGAGACCTGGACGGCGGACGCCTCAGGGTCGTTGGACGGCAAGGAGTTCAGCTTCGGACGCGGCTCCAAGACGGCCAGTTACACGGTGGCGTCCGGCGCCTCCCTGACCGACATCGCGGCCGGCATCAACGCCGCCAACTCCGCTGCCGGGCTGGGGATCACGGCCAAGGTGGACGGCACCAACCTGGTGTTCACCGCCTCGGGCGTCGGCTCGGCGAACGCCTTCACCGCCACGGTGGACGGCGACGACGCCACCCGTACCGTCGCCGGCGCCGACGTGCAGGGCACCATCGACGGCCGGGTCGCCACCGGCAGCGGCAACAAGCTGTCGTTGCTCAGCGGCACCTCGAAGGCCACCGGCCTGGTGCTGGACGTCGCCCTGACCCAGGCCGACCTGGACGCCACCGGCGGCGACGTCGGCGCGGTGACCGTGCACTCCGGCCTGGCCCAGCGGTTCATCCAGCTGGCTAAGGCGCAGACCGACTCCAGCACAGGCAGTCTCAACGCTGCCAAGGCGAACCGGGAGAGCGCGGTCAAGGATCTGCAGACCCAGATCGACAAGTGGGACACCCGGCTGGAGACCTACCGGACGACGCTGCAGCGGCAGTTCACCGCCATGGAGACGGCGCTCTCGTCGCTGAAGAGCCAGACCAGCTGGTTGTCCACCTACGGGCTCGAATGAGCCCGAACGGGCGAGCGGTCCGCGTCGCCGCTGAAGCGGTGACGCGGACCGGCCGACCGTAGAGAGGTACCACGCCGTCCGTGACCCGATTCGGCCGGCGATCCATTCAGCCCAGGAGGCGGCATGTCATACGGCTTGGCGCAAGCCCGCTATGCGAGCGACGCGACCCAGACCGTCTCGCCCGCACGTCTGCTCACGATGCTCTACGACCGCCTGGTCGTCGACCTGTCGACGGCGCACGAGGCCATGCTGCGCAGCGACTACGCGATCGCCGGTGACCGGCTGAGCCACGCCAGCGACATCGTGCTCGAGCTGCACGCGACCCTGGACACCGAGATCTGGCCCGAGGGTGCGGGGCTGGCCTCGCTGTACACCTGGATCGTCGGCGAACTGATCCAGGCCAGGCTGCACAAGGACCCCGGCCGGGTGGCCGACTGCCGCGACCTGGTGATCCCGCTGCGCGACGCCTGGCACGCGGCCAGCGGCATCACCGGCTGAGCACCGCGATGGCCGAACGAACCGCCAGGCTGCCGCAGCCCCGCCCGGGCACGCCACCGCAGGCGCCGGCGACCTGGCCGCAGTACCTCGCCGCCACCGAGGCGGCTCTTCAGGCCCTGACCGCCGACCTGGCCGCGCAGCGCCCCCCGAACCTGCCCGAACTCCTTCTGCCGCAAGGGCCGCCACCGCCGCAGCACCGCGAGCGCGCGATCGAGATCGCCCGCCTGCTGGCCGATGCGGCCGAGCAGCTGCAGCAGGAGATGTCCGCGGTGCGGCACCAGCTCGCCACCACCCCGCGGCACCCCGCCGGAGCCGGCTCCTACGAGGGCGCCGGACTGCTCGGCGGCAGCCTCGACCTGAACGGCTGAACGCCTCCAGCCTCGCCCCGAGCGGGCCGACAACACTCAGATGAGCCCACGCCAGCGCCGTCCTGCCAAACGCTCCGGCAATCGCCGTGCGCTGCCGGCACCACGATCGGCGCCCTCGCGCCGTCCGCTGCTCGCGGCCACGATGATCGTCAAGAACGAGGCGGAGAACCTGCCCCGGGCGCTGGCCGCCCTGCACGGGCTGGTCGACGAGATCGCGATCTACGACACCGGCTCGACCGACAACACCGTGGCGATCGCCCGCGAACACGGCGCCAGGGTGCAGGAGGGCTACTGGGACGACGACTTCGGCCGGGCCCGCAACGCGGCACTGCAACTGGCCACCGCCGAATGGGCGCTGGTGGTCGACGCGGACGACGAGGTGTTCTGCTCGATCCCCGGCCAGCTGCGCCGCTATCTCAGCGGTGACGGCCGGGCCCTGGTCGACGCCCCCTTCCCGAGCCGGCTCGACTACGTCTACATGCGGGTGGTCAACTACGCCGGCGACCGGGCGGTGGACTCGCTGGAGTCGATCCGGATCGCCCGCCGCGACTCGGTGCGCTGGGTGGGCCGCCTGCACGAGCAGCTCGAACCCGCCGACCCGGCCCGGGCCGGCGAACGGATGCGGTTGCAGCCCGACCTGATCCACCTGCGCCATCACGGCTACGCCGACGACGACGCGGTCGCCCGGAAGACGTTGCGCAACCTGGCGATCGCCCAGGCGCAGGTCGACGATCTGGCCGGCCGGCCGGTCGATGACGGGTTCGCGGCACAGATGGCCGCGCTGAACCTGGGCCGGGCACAGCTCGCGGCGGGCCGGGCCCAGGACGCGGTCGACACCTTCGAGGTGGTGCGCGAGATGCGCACCGGAACCCCGTCGTGGGCCTCGGCGACCGCCTTGCTGGCGCAGGTCCTGCTGGACGACGGGACGCACCCCGAGGCCGCGATGCACCTGACCGAGGAACTGGTCGGGACCGGCATGATCGAGCGGCAGTTCGCCGACTGGTTGCGTGCCCAGGCCCTGGCCCGGACCGGACGGCGGGGCACCGCGGTGAAACTGCTGCGCAACGTGCACGAACTGGTCGACCCGGTGAACAACCGGCCGTCGATGGACCGGGTGCTGATCGCCCGGGCCCTGTTCGCCGGCGCCGAGGGACTGCTCGAGGAGTCCGGCGAGGCGATCGTCCAGGCGGTGCTGGGGTACGGCGCGCACCGCGACCGGCTGCGGCTGATGCTGAAGATCTGGCAGGGCCGGGAAAGGGCTCTGGCAGAACGGATCGCGCGCACCCCGGGCCCGCTCTGGGCCGGTGTCGCGGCGACCCTCGGCGGCCTCGGCGATCCGTCGCTGGACGCCGCGGCCCAGGAGCTGGTGGCCCGCGTCGCCGACCTCACCCGTGATCATGCAGAACTGCACGCCCCGGCCCTGCCGTCGGCGTCCGGCTCTGCATGACCCCGGCCCCGGATCCGCAGCCCCTGCTGGCGGCGACGCTGATCGTCCGGGACGAGGCGGTCCGGCTGCCCCGGCTGATTGCGACCCTGGGCGGCGTCGTCGACCGGGTCGTCGTCTACGACACCGGCTCCACCGATGACACCGTCGCCCTGGCCCGGAGCCTGGGAGCCGTTGCGCACCAGGGATATTGGGACGACGACTTCGCCCGCGCCCGCAATGCCGCGCTCGAGCTGAGCACCGCGCGCTGGGCACTGATCGTGGACGGCGACGACACCCTGCACTGCCCGGACCCGCACCGGCTGCGAGCCCTGCTCGACGGGGACGCATCGATCCTGACCGGTGCGCCGGACCTGTCCGCCGTGGACCTGCTCGCGGTCGAGGTGGTCAACCTGGACGCCTCCGGTGAGGTGATCGACTCGCTGCCCTCGCCGCGGATCGCGCGACGGGGCGCCGTCCGCTGGGCCGGCCGGGTGCACGAACAGCTCGAGACCGCCGAACCCGGCGGGACCGCCGAGACCGGCGGCACCGGTGAGACCCGCCGCGGCGCAAGGGTTCTCGGGCTTCCCCCGGAACTGATCCGGATCCATCATCACGGCTACGGCGACGCCGGGGCACGGGCGGCCAAGCGCGAGCGCAACCTGCGGATCGCGCAGGCCCAGGTCGACGCGCTGGTCGCCGAGGGCAGCGACGACCCGGAGCGGCTCTCGGTGGCCGCCTACGAACTCGGCCGGGCCCTGCTCAACGCCGGCCACACCCAGGACGGCGCCCGGGCCCTGCGCGCTGTGGGCGAGATCGTCTCCGCCGGCGCCACCTGGGCGCAGGCGACCGGCATGCTCGCCCAGTGCCTGCTCGACGATGCCGGTGATCCGGTTCGTGGCGAGCGGGCGATGCGGCTGGTCGAGCGGCTCGCCGCCGATCCCGCCGCCCCGGACGGTTACGTCGACTGGTTGCGCGGCCAGGCGCTGGGTGCGCTCGGCCGATTGCCCGAGGCGCTGGAACTGCTCGGCGGTATCGGCGATCTGGTCGAGCCGAACGGGCGGCGGCTGTCCGCCGATCGGGTGCTGTTGGCACGCAGCGTGTTCGCGGCGACCGGCGGTGACCTGTCCCTGGCCGCCGAGCTCTGGCTGCAGGCCACCCTGGGCTTCCCGGCGCCCGCCGACCGGGTGCAGGTGCTGCACGAGCTGTGGGCCGGCCGGCACGACGAGCTCGAGGCCCGGCTACACGCCTGCGGACGCCTCGACCTCGGCCCGGCCGGGCGGCTGCCCGGTTGACATCATGTACACCCTTGTGGCGCAACGGATCACCCGGCGAACACCGGCACTGCGCCGATCGGTGGACGGCACCGGAACGCGCTGTGCACGCCCCCGCCCGCACACTGCGCCGTTGGACGGACGATTGCCCGGTACGGCTGGGCGCTTCTCAAGCCTGACCGGGCCCCGGACGAGAAGTCTCCTTGGCAGGACGCCACTATCGCGCCACGGACAGGCGCTCTCCATGCATGTACCGCGCGAGACCGAACCCGAGCCGGCGCTCGGACCGGCGCTCGCTGAGGCAACGGGGATCAAGGGGTCTGAATGCTCGACGACTACGCGATCGACACGCTCCATTCGGCACTGAGTGGGCTGTCGGCCCGTCAGCGTGCCATCAGCGACAACATCGCGAACGTGAACACCCCCTACTTCCAGGCCCGTTCGGTGGCCTTCGAGGGCGACCTGCGACGCGCCCTGGACGACGGCGACAACGTCAACACCCTCCGGGACAACCTGGTCGTCTCCCAGGCCGCCCCGGGGCTGACCGAGAACAACGTGAACCTGGCCGAGGAGACGATGGCCGCGATCAAGACCCAGATGTCCTACAACCTGATGCTGCGGGCGACCGGCGACCGGTTCACCCTGCTCAAGACGGCGGTGCGCTGATGACCATGTTCCACGCGCTGGACGTCAGCGCCACCTCGCTGAACGTTCACCAGACCTGGCTGGACGCGATCAGCGACAACATCGCCAACATCAACACCGTGCGGCCGATGTCGTCCGAGGCGTTCAAGGCCCGGTACGTGGTGGCCCAGGCGATGGAGGACGGCTGGACCGGCAACGGCGTTGCCGTGCAACAGATCGTGGAGTCCAGCCCGGAGGGACGCATCGTCTACGACCCGAGTCATCCGATGGCCGACGCCAAGGGCAACGTGCGGCTGCCGGACGTCGACCTCGGCGAGCAGATGACCACCATGATCATGGCGCAGCGCGGCTTCCAGGCCAGCGCCGCCAACATCGACCGGGTCAAGTCGTGCTACGACGCGGCGATCCAGATGGGCCGTAGCTGATGACGATCGAGGCCGTCTCCGCGGCGCTCGGTGGCGCCGACAGCGCCATCAGCGCCTACTACCAGAAGGCCCTCGCCGGCATGACCGCCGGCTCCGGCCTCGAGGGGACCGCCGGCGTCGACGCCACGGCGTCCACCCGCGGCGCCGACTTCGGCGCGATGGTCGGCAACCATCTCAGCACCCTGGCGGGCATGGAGTCCGACACCAACACCAAGTCGGCGCTCGCCGCCACCGGCCAGCTCGAGGACGTGCACGACTACGTCATCGCGGCCACCGAGATGCAGACCGCCACCGAACTGACCACCACCGTGCGCAACAAGGCGCTCGAGGCCTTCAGTGAGATCATGAGGATGCAACTGTGAGCGAACGGGTCAGCCAGGTGGTGGGGCGGGCGAAGAACATCTCCGCCGGCTTCACCACCGGACAGAAGGCTGTCGTCAGTGTCGCTCTGGTCGCCCTGATCATGGGCGCGATCGCCCTGACCAACTGGATCGCCCAGCCGAGCCTGACGCCGTTGTACGGCAACATGTCCGGCTCGGACGCCAGCGCCGTGGTCGAGGAGCTGAAGACCCAGGGCGTGCAGTACCAGCTCAGCAACGGCGGCACCACCGTGCTGGTGCCCCAGTCCCAGGTCGACGATCTGCGTATCTCGTTGATGGCCAAGGGGATTCCGGCGAACGCCGAGAACTCCAGCTGGCAGCTGCTCGACAGCCAGGGCATGACCAGCACCGACTTCCAGCAGAACGTCGCCTACGAGCGTGCCCTGGAGAGCGAGCTGGCCAAGACCATCGGCGCCATCCAGGGGGTGAAGACCGCGGTGGTCAACCTGGCCATTCCCAAGCGCGACGTCTTCTCCGAGGAGAGCGACGACCCCACGGCCGCCGTGCTGGTCGACCTGACCGCCGGCACCGACCTGAACAAGACCCAGATCCGCTCGATCACCAACCTGGTCGCCGGCAGCGTGCCGGGTCTCAAGCCCGAGAAGGTCACCGTCTCCGACAGCGAGGGCACGATGCTGACCGCGCCCGAGGGCAGCGGTGCCGCCTCCTCGGCGGCCGAGGACGCCGATCAGCAGACCGCCGCCTACGAGGACCGGGTGAGCACCTCGCTGCAGCAGATGCTCGACCGGGTGCTGGGCAAGGGCAAGGCCGTGGTCCGGGTGAACGCCCAGCTCGACTACAGCGAACGGGAGACCACCCGCGAGCTCTACCTGAACAGCCCGACGCCGCAGCCGATGACCGAGTCGACCAGCAAGGAGAACTACAACGGCGCCGGCTCCGGGATCGGTGGCCAGATGGGCGTCACCAGCCCGACGCTGTCGCCCTACGCCGGAAGCAACGGGAACGGTCTCTACAACAAGGAGAACCGCACCGTGAACAACGGCGTGAGCAAGGAGCTCACCAAGGAACAGGCCACCCCGGGCGGTGTGCAGCGGCTCAGCGTCGCGGTCGCCCTGGACGCCGAGACCGCCGGCGCGGTGGACACCGCCGCGGTGCAGTCCCTGGTGGCCGGTGCCGCGGGGGTGGACGCCGCCCGTGGTGACGTCGTCCAGGTGAACAAGCTGCCCTTCGACAAGGCCGGGGTCGAGGCGGCCAAGACCGAACTGGCACAGGCCGAATCGGCTGCCAAGCGCGCCGAGTACATCGACATCGGCAAGAAGGCCGCTCTGGTGCTGCTGGTGGCGGTGGTGGGCATCGTGCTGATGCTGCGCAGCCGGCGCCGGGGCACGCAGATCGAGGCGACCGCCTCGGACCTGCCCGAGGGGCTGCTGATGCCCGCGCGCATGGACGAACTGGTCGCGGCCCGGCGTCGCGAGCTGTCCGCCGGCCCCGAGGACGGCGACCAGAAGGTGCTCGCCCAGCAGGACGCCCGGCGGGATCAGCTCGCCTCGTTCATGGACTCCCAGCCCGACGACATCGCCGCGCTGGTGCAGGGCTGGCTCTCCGATCGGAGTAGCTAGTCATGACCGTCGCCACGCTCGAGATGAGCGGTCTGCGCAAGGCCGCGATCCTGATGGTGCAGCTCGGCCGGGACCGCGCCGCCAAGGTGTTCACGATGCTGCCCGACGCCATGGTCGAGCTGCTCACCGCGGAGATCGTCAGGCTGCGGGAGGTGAACTCCGAGGAGGCGGCCAGCGTCATCGAGGAGGCGCACACCCTGCTCAACAGCCATGACCTGGCCGCCCGTGGTGGTCTCGACCTGGCCCGGTCGCTGCTCGCCGACGGACTGGGCGCCGAACGCGCCGACGAGATCATGGAACGGCTGGGCGCCAGCCTGGCCGAGCTGCCGTTCGAGAACATGCGCAAAGCCGATGCGCGGCAACTGGTCACGTTCCTCGCCGACGAGCACCCGCAGACCATCGCGCTGGTGCTGGCACATCTGTCGCCGGCCCAGTCGGCGATGGTGCTGTCGACCTTCGAGCAGGAGAAGTCGGCCGAGATCGCGCAGCGGATCGCGCTGATGGAACGGGCCTCCCCCGAGGTGATCCGGCTGATCGAGCGCGAGCTCGACCGGCGGATGTCGACGATGATCGGCGCCCAGGAGCTCTCCGCGGTCGGCGGCCTGCCACCGCTGGTGGCGATCATCAACCGCGCCGACCGGGGCACCGAGCGCACCATCCTGGAAGGCCTGGAGGCGCTCAGTCCCGAACTGGCCGAACAGGTC